>CAZXTW010000143.1:0-10761 GCA_964643525.1 uncultured Roseivirgaceae bacterium | reverse complement strand
AAGGTATCACTGCCCAGCACGGTGGCAATGTAAAATTTGCTACCCTTGGGTATAGCCCCTGCAATGCGGCTGCCAAAAAAGGTAGCTCCTTTCTTTTGATTTTAGACAGATACCACCCCAATGCTGCGTGTATCAAACAGGTGCTTGTGCACCCCCTGATCAATCACAAACTCAGTTACCCCAAACAGGTTCATGGCAAACTGCTGGGTAGTCATTTTTTCTTTAAAAACCACTTCAGTGGCGTGGTGGGCAGCAAGGTAATTTAAATCAATATGCTCAGTAACAGTAGGTGCGGTAGTAGTCATCAGTAACATCTTTGTTTAGTGGTTCATTGATAGCACTGAACCAAATTACGGCAATAAGGGGCAAAGGGTGTTTAGTTTCGGTCAATGCCGGTAAGTGCTCGTTGGTTATAGAAAAAAATGTTGTGAGTTCAGCCAGGCTGGTAACAGCTAAGTTGTCATAACTAAAAAGGCCAGCTTTGCGGCTGGCCTTGGCAGTAGTGGTACATTTTTGTTCTGGAGTTACTGCTTAGTTTAATGTTGTATGTGTGAGTTTTCGGCTAGTAGTTCGAGTTTTATTATTTCGTGAATTTATTGACATTTACGGATATATTGCCCCTCAGGTGCCTCGTTTCGATGAACAGCCCAATCCCTTCGGTAAACTAGCTGGTTTTACATACCAATGCTTCTGTCTGTGCTTTTAACCCCAAACAAGTAATCGTTGCCTTTGCAATAAGTAAGGCTGAATAAATGCTATGCGATTTTGAAAGTTAGAAATCCTTACTATATTTGCTTCGTCAAATTAATACAACACTAAAAACAATACTTGTTATGAACAAATCAGTTTTTTACCACGCTGGCTGCCCCGTATGTGTAAGCGCCGAACATGATTTATTGAACCTGATTAACCCGGCCGAGGTAGAAGTAGTGCACTTGGGTGAAGATCAAGCAAAGATTGCTGCTGCAGAGGCATTAGGGGTAAAATCAGTGCCTGCCCTGGTTACGCCTAACGGTAATGTGCTGCACATTAATTTTGGTGCTTCATTAGAGGCCGTAAAGGCATAAAAAATTTTAAGCTAAAAAGTTAGGAGTCCTATATTAATGGGCTCCTTGCTTTAAGCCTGTTTAAAAAATAGAAAACACGCTAAATTATGAAAACGATTACCAGGTTATGCATCATTTGTTTGGTAGCCCAGCTGGCTACGGCCCTCAATGTATACGGCCAGCAGGCAATAGACGATGCCAACGGCAATTTGGCCATAGTACAGGTGGCAGTAACCCATCACGCCGCCATGGGCGTAACTGAGTGGCACATAGAGGTAAAAGGTCAGGCAGGTGCCACTGTGCCCACGGCCATTGGCCAGCTGCATGGGGCACCCGTACTGGGTTATGTGTTCCCTACTACGTTAAAGCCTACTGATGTTGGCTTTAATGCTACTGAGGGCATTGTGGCCCTGGCGTTAACGTCACACCCCGACTTTGATGATACCCCCCTGTGGGACGAAAATAACGACCAACGCTTTGACAACGACGGTGTGGTGTGGCACCCCCATTGGGTGGTGCTGGTGCAAGACGACCGGGTGGCCGGTGGGCTGGCGGTAAAGCAGTTTACTAAAGGCGACGCCAGCGTGCAATTGCCCCCCACCAACCCCGGTATGCCTATGTATATGGATTCGCCCGGCTTTCCCGTTACTACTCAAGGTAATTCCATACGGGTTGTCGTGCCCAATTACAGAATGAACCACAACACCAGCTTTCAATATGATGGTGTGGCGGCCTATATGCAGGTAAATACTGAAGATAGTGGCCGGCCCATGCTTGGGGTATATCAAGTATACAGTGTGGCCAGCGGCAATTTGTCATTGCCCTACAAGGTGGCCCGGTAACCAGGCTGCCATAGCATCACAACAAACCTATACTGGCAGGCCGCACATGCTTAAGCGCAGGCCTGCTGGTTTTTTTCTTGATTTTGCCCTATGTTGAGCAGGCAAACCAGTTGTTTCATTGATTGACAGTGCACCGCCGTGGCATCACCATTTAATTTATCAGAACAGAATACCCAGGTAGACAGTAAGGTTGTGGCTGCGCTTGAGCGTGTGGCGCAGGCCTTCAGGGTGCTGCTGTGGCAAGAGGGTAAGGCCTTTGGGCTAAGCCCTATACAGATACAACTGCTTATTTTTATACAGCACCATCACGATAGTATGTGTAAGGTAAGCTACCTGGCACAGGAGTTTAATATGACCAAGCCCACCATTAGCGACGCGGTAAAGGCGCTTGAACGCAAAGGGCTGGTTAAGAAGGTAGCCGAGGTGCACGACACACGCAGCCAGGTAATTTTGCTTACTGCCAAAGGCAAGGCTATTGTAGATAAAACGGCTACTTTCAGCACGCCCCTGCAACAGTCCATAAGCCAGCTGCCCCCTGCCCAGCAGGCCACCATGCTGGCAGGGCTTACTGAAGTAATTGCCTACCTGAACCGCACAGGCATTATTAGTATGCAGCGCATGTGCAGCACCTGTGCCCATTACCGCCGGCAGCATGAAGGGGCCAGCCATTATTGTGCGCTAATGGACCAACCCCTGGCCAAAACTGAGTTGCGCCTTGACTGCCCCGAACACGAACCCAGTGATGCCCCAAGTGAAGTACCCGGTTAACCTGCCCAGCCATGCCACAGCCCGTAAAGCAATACCACCTGCACAAAAATGATTTTTCAAAGCTGCATTTTGAGGTAAATGATGCCCATGCGTATACCCAAAAGCATGCCGAGCACTGTTACAGGCCACACCGGCACAGCTTTTACCAGTTAATTTGGTTTACCACGCCCGGGCAACATTTTGTTGATTATGAAACTATACCCCATGCGGCCAATACGTTGTTTTTTATTAACTCTGGGCAGGTACATTACTTTTGCCAGGAGGCCGAAAACCGGGGGCGTCTGTTTCATTTTAATGACTACTTTTTGCACCAGCACGATAAAGATGCTGATAAGTGGTTGCGCTATAAGCTGTACAATGAGGTAGGCCCACCCTACGTAGTTCCTGATGCAGAAACAATGGCCACTATTGGCCAGCTGGCCACCATGATTGAACATGAGCTGGCTGGCCAGCAACACAACCACCCCAGCCAGGTGTATTACCTGTTTCAGGCCCTGTTGTTGAAGGTAGAGCGGCTAAAGCACCAGGCTGAACCCAAAACTGATGGCACTGACCAGCACTTTGAGCTGGCCGTGCAGTTTAAACAGGCCATTGACCAAAGCCTTGACCAAAACCTGACCATAAATGAGTACGGCCAGCAGTTGCATGTGAGCCCCAAGGTATTAACTGAGGTTAGTAAAAAGTACCTGCACGACACCCCCGCCAATATTGTGCACCAGCGCAAGGTGCTTGAAGCCAAGCGCCTGCTAAGCAATACCAGCCTTACTATTAAAGAGGTGGCTTACAGCCTTGGCTTTGACCAACCCACTTATTTTACCAAGTATTTTAAGAAGCATACCGAGCTTACCCCCAGGCAGTTTGTGGCCCAACTGCCCTGATTTACCATACTTACACCCAATATTACCATAATGCCGCCCACTGCCGGTGCACTTTTGTATTGACTTTAATAAGCAATACAAACACCTAAACAATACGTAAAATGTCACACCAAGCATTGATTATAGGCGGAACTACAGGCATGGGCAAGGCCACTGCCGAGTTGTTGTTGAACGACGGTACCGAGGTAATTATAATTGGCCGGCCTGGTGCGCAGCTGGAGGCCGCCACCCAGGAGCTGAGCGCCAAAGGGAAGGTACAGGGCGTAGGCCTTGATTTGTTTGATTTTGATGCGGTCAAAGCTTTTGCAGCCTCGCTGGCCCAGCAATACCCTGGTTTGCATTATGTAGTAAACGCTGCCGGTTATTTTAGCCCCAAGCCCTTTTTAGAGCATACTGAAGCTGAGTATGACTTGTACCATGATTTTAACAAGGCGTTTTTCTTTATTACCCAAGCCGCAGCCGGGGTGTTGAAAAGCAACGGTGGCGGCTCAATAGTCAATATAGGTTCAATGTGGGCCAGGCAGGCTATAAAGGCCACGCCCTCATCAGCTTATTCTATGGCCAAGGCCGGGCTGCACAGCCTGACGCAGCACCTGGCCATGGAGCTGGCCGAGCATAACATTCGTGTCAATGCAGTTTCGCCAGCCGTAGTGGTTACCCCTATTTACGGAGCCTTTATTGAGCCTGATAAGATTGAAGAAACGCTACAGGGCTTTAACGATTTCCACCCCATTGGCCGGGTGGGCCGCCCCCATGATGTGGCCCAAACCATTCACTTTTTGCTTACTGACAAAAGTGCGTGGGTAACCGGCGCCATTTGGGATGTTGACGGCGGCGTGATTGCCGGGCGTAATTAAGTTGGGGTGGTTTAAACGCCATTGTTTGATAGATATTTCATTATACCCATAGTGAAGCAAAACACTGCCGGCCCTGCTGGCAGTGTTTTTGCTTATACACCCCTGGCAGTGTTTTTATTTAGATGCCGCCAGCTATTGAGGGCATTGGTTTTATTTAAGCCATGGCCTGCCTAACTTTGCTGTATATTTTACAGTTACTAATTGAAATTGTACCATGAAACATCTTTTTATTGTTACGCTTGCTTTATTGCCTGCCCTGCTGGCTGCCCAAACCGATGCGGAAAAGATAGAAGCCTGCTTTAACGGTTATAAAACCGCTATTTTAAATGGCGATGGCGAAGGTGCTGAGCGCCATGTAGACAGCAAAACGATTCAATATTATAATAAAATGCTTGATGCCGCCCTGCACAGCAATAAGGCTGCGGTAGAGGGTATGGGCCTGATTGACAAGATTACCGTTTTGGTAGCCCGTGTTAAAGTGCCTGCCGAAGAAATGAAAACCATGAACGGTAAATCTTTTTTGATTTATGCGGTTGATAACGGCATGGTGGGTAAAAACAGTGTGCAGAACCTGGAGTTTAACGAAGCCAATGTTAGTGGCAATACGGCTACCAGCACCATGAAGGTAAACGGGCAGGTGGTGCCTTTTGGGTTTGAGTATACCAAAGAAGATGGTAGCTGGAAGTTAGATATTACTTCTGTATTTGAGGTGTCAGAAAAAGCATTTGCCCAGGTGGTGGGCCAGTCTGGCATGAGCGAAAATGAGTTTTTGCTGAATATGCTGGGCATGCTTACTGGCAGCACAGTAGATGAGAGCGTCTGGAACCCTCTGGATCAATAAGCAGCAGCAACAGGCAACGATTTTTACCGGTTGCCGTAAAGGATTACACACAAAATAAACAGATTAGTATTGATGAACAGGTTGAGGTATTGTGTATACTTATTGTTGTTGGTGCCTGCCCTGGGTTGGGCACAGGCCGATGAAGAAAAGGGCATCAGGGCTTGCTTTGAAGGTTACAAGAAGGCCATATTAGATGGCAGTGGGGCAGATGCTGTTGCGTTTATTGATGAGCCCTCAAAGCAGTTTTTCTCTAAGTTATACCACAGTATTTTAACGGCCGACAGCGCCCAGGTGGCCAAGCTTGATATTGCCGACAGGGTGCTGTTGTTCCATGCCCGGCATACGCTAAGTTATGACCAGCTGAGCAAGATGGATAAGCAGGCTTTTTTAGAGTATTCATTTGAAAAGGGCCTGTTTAGTGACAAAGGCATTGTGGGCATCAGTATTGACGATGTAAAGGTAGATGGCAGCCATGCCACGGCCGTGCCGTCATTTTCATACAACCCGCAAGAGCGCTCGCCAGAGTTTTACCATTTTAATAAAACTGACGCCGGCTGGAAGATTGACTGGATCTCACAGATTAATTTTATCAACGCTAATTTTTCAAGCATAGCCAACACCATGGGGCAAGATGTAAACGAGTTTATTTTCAGCACCCTGCTTATGCTTAGTGGCAATGAGGTATCAGCCTCAGTATGGTGGCCCAACCAGCATTGACTTATTTGTTGTTGTAGTGTTTGGGGGGCCAGTTGAGCTGGCCTGCTCCTACAGGTACAAAATCTTTTACCTGGGGGTTTAAATCATACAAATACAGGTGGGGGTGCCCTACCCGGCGTGATTTTGAGTAGGTAAGCTCAGGGCCAAAGTCAGTGTAAAAATTATTTACCTGCTCAAGGCTTTCAATAAATTTAGCCTGTGTCAGGTCTCGGCCACTGCGCTTTAAACCTTCAGCCAGTAAATAAAGCCCGGGCAGCATATCCAGCGCCAGTACATAGTTGCTTAGGGGGCCATTGTTAAGCCATTGGTATTGGCTGGGTAGCTTACCAAACTGTGCCGAGGCAATTTGTTTCTGGCTCAGGTTCATGCCTACGCTAAGTAATACGTTTTTACCATATACTTTATTGGTTGTACCGCCCTGGCGGACAGCATAGCCCGCTTTGCTGGGCATGGCCCACTCTATGGTGCCCTGCACTGGGGTGTGGGCTAGCTTATAAAACTGCACCAACGACCCTAAAAACACCACTCGTTTGGTGGCGGGGGGCAGGGGTTGTGCCAGTTTGCCGTTTTTGATTTCAATAATTAGCATGGGCTTTCCGTCTTTGCCAGGCTGTTGCCATTCATGCATAAAAGGTGGTATTGCGGTGGCATCATATACCACCACTACTGAGTCTGGCGGGTACTGGCCCAGCAGAGCCTCGGCTTGCATCTGGTAGGTGTGGGTGGTGTAAAAGCGGTGGGGGTACTGTAGGCTGCCACCAGGGGGCACTCCATTTAAAATACCCACAATGGGTACCTGGTTGGCATCAATGGCCTTGATTGCTTCTGGGCTGGCCCAGCTGGTATTGCCTGATGCATAGGCAAAGGGTTGTGTGGCGGTGTTTTGGCCGGGCCGTTCCACGTGTAACACCAGCTGGCGACCGTAAATGCCCCCACGCTGGTTCAGGTCATCAATAAACGCTTTGGTTATACGCAGGGCCAGTACGGCTTCTGCATTATTTGTGGCGGGTTGCAGCAGGCCTATGGCAATGGTGCTGTCAGTAACGCCGGGGGTGGGCTGTGTGCCAATTACCTTTAGGTAGGCCACCAGGTCGGCCATGTCTTGCAATGACAGGCGGTATTTGGGCATGGTGGGGTGCAGGGCATTGCCCGAGGGGTCAGTACCCATGCTAATGGCCTTTTTTACCCCGCTGGCTGTATAGGGTTTGTGCGTACGGCCGCCGGGTTTGGTTTGGGTGTACGGCTTGGTTAATATGTGCCATTGCAGGTTGCTGGGCACCACGCCCCCTTCAGGGTTGCCAGTACCGTCAAGGGCGTGGCAGTTGGCACAGGGTAATATGCTGGCGGGCACGTCAATGCCGTTCATCACGGCCACCACCGGCTGGCCCGAGGCACTGGTACCCTGCGTATAGATTTGCCTGCCGTTTTGCTGTTGTGGGGTAAGCGGCCCTGTTTGCTGGGGCATTACTGCCGCAGCTGTTAGCAGGCAGCTAACGGTTGCGGCAGTTAACAGGTGTTTTATGGTAAGGGCGGTAACTCTAAATTGCATGCAGGCGGTTAATCATCAAACCTGGCACTCTCTAGCTGGTTGGCCAGTACAGTATCAAATATAGCCGCTATTTGCTCGGCAGGGGCCACTCCGTTGGCTTTTTTCCACAGGCGAGTGGGTACATTGCCCATAAGCATAATGTTTTTATGGTCGTTGCGGCTGGTTACGGCATTGCCCAGCTTGGCCAGCACGGTGCGTACATTTGCTGGCGTGCCTGTTAAAAAGTGCCAGCCGGGCCCTGCCCCGTAGCTTTCGGCATAGGCTTTCAGTACTTCTGGCTGGTCAACTTCAGGATCTACCGATAGCGAAACAAAAGCCACGTCATGGCCCAGCCGGTCGCCCAGGTGCTGTTGCAGGTACTGTATGTTGCGGTTCATAATGGGGCAGGTACCGGTGCATTCAGTAAAAAACGGAATGATCACCACCGTTTTGCCCTTTAATACATCAGTATAAAACTTAACCGTTTGGCCGTGCTGGTTCAGCAGGGGGGTGTCAGTAAAGTATTGCCTGTCGGCCTGCTCGCGTGTGCTGGCTTTGGCTGTGTTGGCGCGTGGCATTTTTATGGCTGCGGGGGCCACCGCTGCCGGTTCCGCAGCGGCGTTGTGGTGCTGGTGGTTAATCATTTCTTTTAAGGTGGCAGCCAGCTGGCCGGCCGGGGCCAGCGCATTGCCACGTACCCAGTTGTTGTGGCCCTCGCGCCCCATCATAATAATGGGGGCATGCGCTTCTATAAGTGGTGTAAACACCTTCAGGGCCTTTAGCAGGCGGTGCACCTCTTGCGTGGTGCCCGTAAGCAGCGTCCAGCCGGGGCCACCGTTAAACTTGTTGCTCCAGGCCTTCAGGCGGTCGGGCGTGTCGGTTTCAGGGTCTATCGTAACCGTAAGCATCACCAACTCTTTCCCCAGGTGCGGGGCCATTTGCTTTTTCAGGTTCACAAAGTTGGCCCCCATGGGGGGGCAAATGGTTTTGCAGGTGGTAAAAATAAAGTTCATGGCCACCACCTTGCCGCGCATCATAGCGGCCAGGTTGGTAGGCTGCCCCTCCTGATTAACCAGTTGCAGGTTTGCAGGCAGCGTTACTGCGCCCAATTGTACAGTGCCCTCCTGGCCGGGCAGGCATTTGGCCATATTGCCGTCTAGCTTGCCCCCTGGGCTATTTTTCTGTTGCCCCAGCAGGGCCAGGGGCAGTATGCCTATTAACAGCAGGCCTATTAGTAGGGTAGTATAGTGCTTGGGTTTATTCATGTTTGGCATTGGCTTGTGTTGGGTTAATGGCCTGCAGCATTAGTACCTGTGGGTTGCTGTAGGTAAGGCCCTGCGAGGGGCTTTGCACGTAAATGGTATAAAACCCAGGCTGCGGAAATTGCAGGGTGGCCTGGTAGCGGCCGTCGGGCCCGGTGGGTTGTGCCTGGGTGCGCTGGTGCCACTGGCCGCCGTTGGTCATCCACAGCACGCCCACGTCGGCCAGGTGGGCAACGGGCTGGCTGGTGGCCTGGCTTTGCAGCAGCACCGTCAGCGGCACGGGCTGGCCCACCGGCACCTGCAATGTATTGATGCCGTAACCTACTTTTAACGGGCCTTCTTTGGCAATGCGCGCTTCAAGGGCCAGGTCACGTTCAGAAAATACCTCAATGCCCTCAAAGCAGTGCGTTAGGCGGGGGGCATTCATAAAGAACGACAGCGTCATGGGCCCTGCCGAGCGCAGCATGCCCACGGTTTCATACACACCGGGGGCCACCTCGCGCAGGCTGCGGTCTATTACCTGCACTGCACGGGGTTGCCTGCCATAGTTTTTAAACTCGCCCATGGGGGCGGCCATGCCTTCTTTATAAAAGTATATGGCTTTGTCTTTGGGGTTGGCCACCAGAATGGCATCAGCCCCTACGGCCTTTACCATGCCATCGGCCCCGGCGGGCATGTCATTGGCCCCGGCCGGAAAGTCACCCCCAGGGAAATCAACCACCTGCAGGGGCTCGCCTTCTTTACCTGCCTCAGAGAGGGTAACCATGTACACAATTTCACTATTGCGGTGGCGGATGTAGGCCAGCTCGTCAGTAAAATACACTGCGTCGGGGCCGGGCTCCATATCGCCGGTTTGCACAATGCGGTTGCTGGCACAATCAACCACGTACAGCTCATCAAAGGTGGGGTTGGTGGCAAAGGCCAGGCGCTGGTTAGGGGCCACACGCAGGTAATTCATACCGGGGCGTGCGGGCATTTCAGCAGCTACGGTTAGTGTGCGGCCGCTAATGGCGGTAATGGTGCCGCCGGCATCGAGCGCAATGTAGGCCATACCTGCCAGGGCCGACCAGTCAATGGCCACCGGCTGGGCGGCCACGGCAATGTCTTTCAGCTTGCGCTGGCCGGGCAGGTCAATTACCGTAACCGTGTTGGCAGCCTGGTTGGTTACAAAGGCGTGGCGCTGGTCATGGCTAAAGGCCATGGCATGAGGCCCAGCCCCTGTGGGTATGGTTTTTACCAGCTGGCCACTGGGCAGGGCCAGCAGGGCCACGCCACTTTCAGCCTTGCCCTGGTAGCCTACCCAGGCAAAGGCACCATCGGGCTGCAGGGCAATGGCCCTGGGTGTACCGGGCAGGGCGGTGTGCTGCAGTACCTGCCAGTTGGTGGTGTTGACTACGGCCACCTCGTTGGTGGTGGGCAACGTAACCAGCAGGCGGTTGGCAGTTTCGTTATGGGCCCAGTCATAGCCGGGGGCATTCATAATAACCTGCGCCAGTAGCTTTGAGCCACCGTAGCCAAACAGGGGGTCTACTACTGACAGTGTATTGTCGTTATTAAGTGCAATTACATAATACACATTCAGGTCAAGGTTGGCCCGGTACAGAATGCTGCCTTCTAAAAAGGCGGCTACCTTTTGGGTGCAGTTTGCCTGCCCATTGCCTACAGGGTCAAGCCAGGCGGCAGGGTAGGCCCCAGAAAGGCCATAGCCCTGGGGCTGGCCCGTAATGGTAAACCTAAACCGTACGTTTTGCCCTACCATTAGTTTGTTGTTGGTAGGCACCCCAGGAGCTGTTGCTACTGCCTGGGTGGGCAGTATTTGTGCGTTTACCTGCACACCCTCCTGGGTATAGCTGCCCTGCCACAAGGGGGCGGGCTCTGGCTGGGTGGCGGGCAGCTGCTGGGCCACCACCGGGGCTGTGATAACAGCCCCGATAAGCAGCCAGAAGCAGTACAACATATAATTCACTCGTTGCTTCATTATTTGTTGGGTGTTGGCGTTGGTGTTGGGGCTGTGGCCGCACG
>CAZXTW010000142.1:0-10766 GCA_964643525.1 uncultured Roseivirgaceae bacterium | reverse complement strand
GTATCAGTCACTACCCCAAAGTCATTCACCACACTGTCAATATCAGCAACGGGGGCATCTACCACCGTAACGGTTTCCGTATGCTCAACGGTACCACATTCAGCTTCGGGGTTGCCGGTGTTGCGGTTATTTTCTACAGAACGAATCAGGAAGACGTGGCCAGGCGGGCGGGCCGGAAAGGGGAAGTCAAAGTTAGAGTTATCAGCAATGGCTACCCCTTCTGTATTAACCAGAAACCCGGTTACGGCCCCTCCTACCCCGTTGCTTGAGGTAATAAGCAGTGGCGTATCAGTAATTGCCGGCCCGTCATATATAAACCACCTGATAAAGCGAGTACCAGGCGTACAGAATACCGCCGGGTTCAGGTCGTCTACCAGCTCTACTGTGGTTCTGGTAATGGTTACATCGGTCGTATCGGGGCAAATCAGATCAGTCGAAAGGTCAAAGTCAGGCTCGTCAACATCATATTTTTTTACCCGTACCCTCAACTGGCCCGAAGGTTGACAAACACCCAGGGTGTTAATAGCAGTTAATTCAACGATGTATGAACAGATGGTAGGGTCAGAGGGGTAATCGTGGCTATAGGTAGTATCAGCCGTATGGGGCGGAATGGTATCTATGGTGCCATCGCCCCAGTCCATCACATACAAAGTATTGATTGACTGGCCTACAGAACTGTTGGCTACGGTAGCTGTTAATGGTGCACATTCAATATCAATAGGTGCCAGCAAACCAGAAATAATGGCCGGCTCGCGGTTAATCACCACCGTACCCGTTACTGAACACTCACCGGCACCTGTCAGGTATGCCGACCTTACGTTAATGGTATAGTCTGGTGTGGCCGCCGTATTTTCAACATACAGGTGCTGTATGGTATCAGCATCGTCAAAGTCAACCCCTACAGAATCTATTGTGCCATCGCCCCAGTCAACTACGTAATAGTCAACCGTATCAAGCCCCAACTGGTCAGATATAATGATTGACATACCCACTGTTTCAGTGGGCTCAACACATACCTCTACCGTAGTGAAGTCGTTACCGTCAGTAGAAACAGGGTCAAACTCAAAATTGTAGAATTGCACTAATGGAAAGAAATCTACATCAGAGTTGCACTGTCCTAACAGCTGCAAGGCCGAAAGGCAGGTAAATAGTGTTGCGAGAAGAAATACCCGATAACGTACCATTGATTCAGTTAAATGGTGAAACCTGTTTAAGAAGGTGCCAGACGCAACTGGTTATTGTGAAGTTTAGAAGAAAATCTTACTTGGCTGGGTTACATGTGCTGAGCAAATCAGGGCACCACATTAATAGACCTTTACAAAGACGAGTTTATTAAATTAATTCAATTAAACAAACCAATTTTGGTAGTTTAATCGCAATAAAACATGAAACCGCTCGTTATGCTACAATTTAGGGGTTTTACAGTCTTAATACTATGCCAGGCGCATAAGTAACCAATTAACCAAAAAGTGCAGGTTTATCTTACAATTGTCAATAACAGGCCTGTGGCCACGCGCTCAACCGCCCACAACACTTATTAATATATTGCAATTTCAACTTTGTTTGTTCTGGTAGCAGCAGGCAGGGGCCAGCAGTTTTTTGTATTTTTCTTATTTCTATTACCTCAGAGGACTGAGGTTAGAGATATGAGGTTAGAAGCATGAACTGAAAGATGTGCTAATACGGGTATAATCCCAATAGCCATGTATATTTGAACTTAACCGTAACCTGGCTATCACAATGAGTGACCTGTATATTGACCTGAAAACTGTTTTTGGATTTAAGCGTATTTTTGGCCGTGAATAGGTGAAGCGCTTTTTGATTCATTTCCTGAATACTATTATTCAACCTGTTATCCCTATAATCAGCCTTATTTATTCTAACAATGAACAGGTTGGTGAGGCCAAGGAAAGCCGTTCTGTAGTTTTTGATATTCATTGTACAACAGCTACTGGTGAGCGCTACATCAGAGGAAAGCCAATGGTTGTAAGACCAACCTTGACTAATTACCCCTGGCTTGAACCACGTACCCTAGGCGAGGGCACAGCTTACCCTAGATTAGGGAACGACGTACCCTAGACGAGGGCACGGCTTACCCTAGACTAGGGCACAACATACCCTAAGCTAGGGTACGGGCCGACAACTACCGATGGTTGATCACGCCCCCTGCCGGGTTACGCCTCAAACCGCTGGCAATGGGCCAACCACCCTAAAAGGTATGGTAACTGGCTATGCATGGTGTGCTGATTTCTATTACCTTCGTGAAAATGCCAGCCCCTACCCATGAGCTTAACGGTACACCATAGTATTTCAGATTTATACCGGGCCTTAAACCTGCCCATAGCGCAGGAGATGGATTTTACGGTGCACTCCCTGCCCCACCTGCACCCCACAGTTCCGTTTAGCTCTCCCCTTTTCAGGGCTGAGTACTTTTCTTTTGTATTTGTTAAATCAGGCACTGGCCAGTACACTACTGATGCGCAAACCTTTCCCATTGTGCCGGGCACCATTTATTTTACCAACCCCGGGCATATTAAAGCATTTGAAATTACCAGCCTTGAGCATGCCCATATAATAACACTAACAGAAGGGTTTTTAAGAGAAAACGTGCACCCTGATATTTTTGAGGAGTTTCCGTTTTTACTGGCCGAAACTGTGCCCCCAAAGGTGCTGCCCCCTGCTGCCTACCAGCAGTTTGAGGTACTGTATATGCAGCTGTACTATGAGTTTCAGGGGCAATCAACCTACAAACAACAAATTTTAGGCAACCTGTTTGTCGTGTTGTTGCTCAAAATTAAGGAACAATTCTGGCCAGCCTACAACCCCATTGAAGAGGGCGACCGCAACTCGCAGATTGTGGTCAAGTTTAAGCGGTTGCTTGAAGCACAGTTTAAAGGCCTGCCCCATGCCCAGCCCACCAGTTTGTACCAGGTGCAGGACTATGCAAACACATTGAACCTACACCCCAATTACCTGAGCCAGGTCATTAAAAGTAAAACTGGCAAAACGGTGGCCATGTGGATTACCGAACGCATGGTGGGCACCGCCAAAGCCTTGTTAAAAAACACCCCCCTAAGCGCCAAAGAGGTGGCCTACCAGTTGGGCTTTAGTGAGCCAACGCATTTCAGCCGCTTTTTTAAAAAACACACCGGCCTTACACCCCTGGGCTATAAAAAAGCCCCAGCTTAACGGGGCACCTTTCATATTGGTCAGTTTTGGTTAGGTTAGGGTCAGTATGGCTTCCTGGGTGGCCCTTACTTTTGTAGCATACATAATTCAAAAACAATTAACACTTACTGATATGGCAAAGGTATTCATCACAGGGGCCAGCGGAGGATTTGGCCAGTTAACTACTCAAAACTTACTGGCCAGCGGCCACCAGGTAGTAGGCACTATGCGGGGCACCACAGGCAAAAATAAAGAAGCGGCAGCAGCCCTGGCGGCAGCGGGTGCCCAGGTGGTAGAAATGGACGTTACAAGCGACGAAAGCGTAAACCAGGGGGTGGCCAGGGCCATTGAGCTGCTGGGTGGCCTGGATGTAGTCATTAACAATGCCGGTGTTGGCGTACTGGGTATGATAGAGCATTTTACTGTTGAAGACTTTAAACGCGTGTTTGAAGTGAATGTGTTTGGGGTGCAACGTGTTAACAGGGCTGCCCTGCCCCACCTGCGGCAACAGGGCAGTGGACTGATTGTGTTTGTATCAAGCCTGCTGGGCCGTATGACTATACCCTTTTACGGCCCCTACAACGCCTCTAAGTGGGCACTTGAAGGCATGGCAGAAAATTACCGGGCAGAACTGTCAGGGTTTGGCGTACAGTCTTGCATTGTTGAGCCGGGTGGGTACCCTACCAGCTTTATGGATAACCTGATTAAGCCCAGCGAAAACAGCCGTGCAGACGGCTATGGCGATTTTATGCAGGCCCCTGAGGGCATGTTTAAAAGCTTTGAAGGGGCACTGGCGGCCAACCCTGAGCAACGCCCTGAAAAGGTGAGTGAAGCCATTGCCAACCTGGTTAACGCAGCCCCGGCCGAACGGCCCTTCCGCACTGTAGTAGATAAGATGGGTATGGGTGATGCCATTACCCCCTACAATGAAGCCCTGCACCAGCTTACCCACGGCATTTACAGCAACTTTGGTATTGAGGGCATGCTTACCGTGAAGTAAAGTTGATAACAACCCCAATCATGGCCTGTAACTGGCATTTTGCAGGCCATTTCACAACACTATTCACTTTTCTACTCTGTTATTTCTTTATTGAAGAATAAGTAAACAGCCTCAATCACTCTTCTTTTTGTTTAACTTTTAGAGGTCAAATGCAGCCTAAGATTAAACAATTATATTCCGAAGTAATAAACATACCAATAACACTCAATAATTTTTATAGTTTTCACAGCAGGCTTGAAATCACTAAAAATAGGCACTTTTTGAATTCTGCAATTAGAGCCAAATATTATTAGTCATATCAACTAAACACAGCTTATAAAGCAATATAACGAACGAATGCACGAACTATTTGACAACAACCTTTAATGTATATACATTAATACAATTACATTCACTAACCACTTTACATCAAAAAAATACTTGACTTAAAGCACGAATAATTCAATAATAACATTAAATTTGTTGTCATCGAAATGCTTAACCTTAACCGGCATTTGAATTTCAGCAAGTATACACTTAGGCCTAATGCTGTTTGCAGAGGCCACCAGGTGGCATTTCTACCTCTAATTAAATGTTAAATTTTTAACCAAAGCATCATGAAAAAGGAAGATGTAATCAAAGCGTGGAAAAACCCCGAATTACGTAATGATTCTACCCCAGAAAACCCTATTGGCGAAGCCATGAACAAAGATCAGGAAGCCATGATTAAAGGTGGTATTTCAGTAATTGATGAAGACCCATCTGAAGGATGGATTTGCGGCATTAGCGGTGAGGTTACCGGCAAATGCTGTAATCCAATTACCAGCTTCCCCTGGCCATTCTAGTCAAAGAAGTTATCAATGATTATACAAAAGATCCGCTTGCTCAAGCGGGTCTTTTCTTTTTAAAGCAACAGGCAGTATACCCGCCAGCCAACCCATAGTTTGGCACCCTATTACCCAGCTATAACAAGGGCCACTTTACCGTAGTACCCCTACCTTTAAACCGAAAAGTACCATGACCAAACCCAATGAAGCTACCCACCTGCGCCTGTTACAGGCACTTACTTTAAACGAACGGCTGCAACTGGCCCAACAACACCCCGCAATTCAACAAGAACTAGAAGGCATTACCCTTACTGATGAAGACACCAAGCGGCTTACTTATTTTTACCCAGAGCAAAACGAAGCCTTTAACCGGCACACAAGTGCTACCAGAAGCCGCTTTGGATTGAGTCAAAACGCTTTTAATGCCTTACTGACAGACCAGTACCTTTTGCTGTTGCAGCAACACCTGACCACCCAACAATACCCCAGGTGGTACCAGCAACTGGTTAGGCTGTACCAGCAACCCTACCCTGATGGCCTCCGGCTTAGCGACTTATACCGCAAGCATGTAGCCCTTACCCAGTTTTTTGACCCTTTTGAACCTATCATACGCCTGGCCCGTACTGAGCTGAAAGCGGCAATTACCGCCCAGCTTCACGGCCTTGAAAACCTGCGCTTTGATTACACCTTGCTTGAAAGAGAGCTGCTGAGCGATGTATCGGCCACTATTTTTGAAATGATAGACCGCACCCTGGTGCTGGAAATGAATATTGCCAAGCTACAGGAGCAGTTGAAAGGCGAAACCCCACAGGAGCGCTTCCAGGATTTCATTAACCAAATTGTAGGCCCCGATAAGCTGAATGAGCTATTGCAGGATTACCCTATACTTTTTAGAAAAACGTATGACTTTGTGATGCAATGGGTGGTGGTGAGTACAGAGCTTGCCTGCCGCCTGAATGCTGATGTTGATGCGATTGCTGCCACTTTTGGCGTAGCCGATGCCACCAGGCTTGTAAAACTACACATTAACGCTGGCGACAAGCATATGGGCAACCGCACGGTGGTTATTGTACACTTTGCTGATGGCAATAAGGTGGTATATAAACCCCGCCCGTTAACGATTGACATCCACTTCCAGCAAATGCTGCAATGGTATAACAGCCTGGGGCTGGCAACCCCTTTAAAGGTCATGACTATTTTAGACAAGGGTGAGTATGGTTATGCTGAACATATTGCCCATGTTACTTGTGAAGAAGACCAACAGCTAAACCGCTTTTACCAACGCATAGGTGCCCTGCTGGCCCTGCTTTACAGCATTAATGCCACTGACTTTCACCATGAAAATATTATTGCTCATGGCGAGCAACCTGTGCTGATTGACCTTGAAAGCCTGTTTCATAGCACAGCAGCACGTGGTTATGACCCGGTAGATGAAACGATGAACCGGCAAATACAGAACTCAGTGCTGCACATACAATTGCTGCCGTTTAAGATATACTATGCAGGTAAAGCGGTTGATATTAGTGGCATTACAAATACAACCGGCGTAGAAGCACCAGCCCCAGTGCCTGTGTGGCAGGCTGAAGCAACAGATGAAATGAAGATTACCCACATGAAGGCCACGCTCACGGGCAGCAAAAACGCCCCTACAAAAGGAGCCAGCAAGGGTAACCTGGTTCAATATACCCAAACCATTAAAGAGTCTTTTTATGCCAGTTACCAATTATTGCTGGCCAATAAAGAACAACTAATACAGCAGGTAAACGTGTTTGCTCATGACCACATCAGGCTGCTGGTCAGGGCTACTTCTGTGTATAACAACCTGCTTAAAACAGCTTTCCACACTGACTATTTGCAGGGCTTTGCCTACCGCCAAAAGCTGGCCCAGTACTTATGGCATAAAGTAAACGATGTACCCAGCTTTGAGCCTATTGTACCTGCAGAGCTGGAGGCAATGGAAGCGAAAGACGTACCTTATTTCCATACCATTGCCAACAGCCGGGATTTATACAGTCAGGGCCAGGTAATTGCCACTGACTATTTTCCTGAAACCGGCCTGGAGGCCGTGCATCAAAAGATTGCCGCCCTAAGCCAGGCCGATTGTGCCCAGCAGTGCTGGTATATTGAAGCATCACTGGCGGCTTCTATCACGAACCAGGACGAAATGTCGTGGCACGACCGCCATTATTATAGCGGCCCTGCTGCCAGCCCCGCCACGCAACGGCAGCTTACCGGCCCTGCCCTGCAATTGGCCCACCGTATGAACACCATGCATACCCAGATTAATGACATTAGTCACTGGGCGGGCCTGATTTTAACCGGCAGCCAGCAGTATGATGTGAAGCCCCTGATGATGGACACTTACTCTGGCCTACCCGGCGTAGCGTTGTTTTTGGCTGCCAGTTATGCCGAAAGTGGCGAACCTGGCCACCTGGCATTGCTTAAGGGCACATTGAATAATATGCAACGGCTCATGGACAGGTACATTGGCCTGAGCTTTACCAAAAGAATGGGTGCGTACGATGGGTGGTTTGGCCTTACTTATACCCTTCATGTAGCCAGCCAACTGGTTAACGAGCCACAGATTAAAGCCATGTACCAACGGGCACTTGATTTTACATTGAAACATGTAGCCGATGTTAAGGGCTATGATGTGCTTACCGGTGCCGCTGGCGCTATTTTGTGCCTGAAGGCCATTTACCGCAGCCAGCCTGAGCAGCGCCTGGCCAACGCCATGACCACCCTGGGCGAAAAGATCGTTGCAGGCGCACAACCCGCAGCCACTGGTATGGGCTGGATTAACGAAGAGGGCAGCACCCAACTGGCAGGCTTTGGCCATGGTGCCGCAGGTATTATTGCTGCCCTGGCAGAACTCAATGACCTGAGCCCCGACCACAGGTATACAGATTTGATTGATGCTGCTCTGGCCTTTGAGCGCAGTGCTTTTGATACGGGCAGCGGCAACTGGAGAGACCTGCGGCAGGTAATACAGGAGCAAACAGCCAGCAAGCCATTTAAGGGCATGGTAGCCTGGTGCCATGGTGCCACTGGTGTTGGTATTGGCAGGCTTATTTTGCTACAGCACCGCCCTGATGCCACCATAGAGGCAGAGGTACGGCAGGCCATTGCCACTGTGCTAAGTGCCGGCTTTGGCAAGAACCACTCATTGTGCCATGGCGATGTAGGCAACCTGTGCTTCCTGCTGGCCGCAGCCCGCCAGTTGAATGACGAAATGCTGGAGGCACAAACGTTAAAAATTGCACATGCCATAGCCAAAGCCATTAAACAGAAAGGCCCCATAGGCGGCATTGCCATGGGGGTTGAAAACCCAGGCCTGATGGTGGGCAATGCCGGCATAGGCTACGGCCTGCTGCACCTGGCCAAACCAGAGCGCTACCCATCAATACTGGCATTAGCCCCTTTGAACAGCCATGCACATGTACCAGCCAGTTATTGAAGTCAATAACCTGAGCTTTGCTTATGGCAAGCATCAGGTACTGGCCAACTGCCACCTGAAGGTACCTCAAGGGGCCCTTTATGGCCTGTTGGGCCACAATGGCGCAGGCAAAACAACACTTATTAAGATAATTCTGGGCCTGATACAACAACCCAGTCATGTGGTTGCCCTGTTTGGGCAGCCCATGCAACACCCTGCCCAGCACCTGTTGGGCAGGGTAGGTGCCTTTATTGAATCGCCCAGCCCCTACCCACAAATGACCTGCCGCAATTACCTGCGCCTGAAGCAGGTATCGCTGGGCCTGCCCCCCACGGTAGTTGACGAGTACCTTGAACTGGTAGGTCTGCTGCCACACGCCAACAAAAAGGCCAGGTACCTGTCATTAGGCATGCGCCAGCGGCTGGCACTGGCTTTTGCCCTGGTGAATGACCCTGAACTACTTATTTTGGACGAGCCTACCAACGGGCTTGACCCTGCCGGTATTTTAGAGGTGCGGCAGTTGCTGCACCAATTGGTGCAGCAGCACGGCAAAACCATACTGGTATCGAGCCACCAGCTGGCTGAAGTTGAAAAGACTGTAAGCCACCTGGGCATACTGCACCAGGGCAAACTCCTGTTTGAGGGCCCCATTGGCCAGCTAACCAACAGCCTGCAGCAAACTGTAGCTTTTGGTGTTGACAATATGGGGGCAGCCCTGGGCTGCCTCAATGACGCTGGCTACAATGCCAGCGCCAATGGCCACAGCCAGGACATTACAGTTGAGGTAAACGGGCAACAGCAAATTATGCACATCAACAGGCTGCTGCACCAGCACCACATTGGGGTGTATGCCATAAACAGTACCCTGCCCGACCTTGAGGCTATATTTTTGGCTATGACCTCAACAAACACCCCACCCAAACACCACGCACATGCCCTTGACACAACTACTTAAAGCCGAGCACATTCGCCAACGGGCCAACTATTTTTATCTGGTAGTTTTCGGGTTCCCCCTGTTGCAATGCCTGCTACAGTTTGGTATTCTGTATTTTAACGGCCCTAAAATGCTTACTGACCAGCAAAACGCGTGGCCTACCCTGCAACAGGGCATTTGGGGGTTCTGGTCTGTACTTACATGGCCCCTGCTGGTTGGCGTGCTGGGGCGCATGGTGGTTGGCATTGACCACGACCACCACAACTGGAAGAACTTCTTTTCAATTGGCATATCGCGGCAGGCCTATTTATGGAGTAAGCTTATTGTTTATTTATCGGGCCTGTTTATTGCGCTTTTTGTACTGAGCCTGGGTATGGTAGCCACAGGCCTTTTGCTATCAATTGTCCAGCCTGCCCTGTACCTGCCGGGCATACCGGTGTGGCAAGAGGTGGTATTGATGCCATTGGCTGTATTTGCAGGCTCGTTTTTAATTGCAGGCATTCACTTTTACCTTGGGGTGCGCATAAAGCCAGCAGCCATTGTGTTTGGGCTGGTGGTGTTTTGCACCCTGGCCAATCTGCTGTTTGCCTACAACAAAGGGTTGGCCCCGTTTTACCCCTGGAGCTACCCTGCCCTGGCCACCACCCTGGTTACCGGCCGTAGTGACCTGGGCACCTTTGCCTGGTGGCTGGCACCCATTAACTTCACTGGCATGCTGTTGCTTTGCCTGGCTGCTTTTCGTGCGCTACGCAGGTTGTAGCATTTAATAGCCCGTAGTAAACAGGTTACGTGCACCTCTTATGCCGCACTTTTGGTATTTGTGGTAGGCCTGGGCCGCCCGTTCGTCAATAGCAGTACCCGCTTCATTGGCCAGCCAGCCATCAATGGCAGCTTTAAGTGTATATGCCTCAGGGGCCATGAGGTGGGTGGTCCATAACAGCGGGGTGGCCTGGGCCTTGCGCAGCTCTTCTTTAAAGTAATCTTTGCTATAGCAGGCCAGTATAATGGCCTCTTTTGCCGGGCTGGGGGCAGGCCCGTAGTTCAGGTTAACGTCAAACTCCATTAACCCATCATGGCCGGTATAAGCCATTAACTGTGCGCCACCGCCAAACGGCAATGTTTTGCCCTGGTGGGTAATGGTTACGGGGTTTTGGCCATTGGCAGCCAACAGAAAGGCCTCAATACAGCCTTGAATGGCCGCCCCGTCATAAGCATCGGCCAGCAGATAGGCATCTTCAGTAGCGTGCTTAAACAGCAGGCGCTCGTGTATGGTTGCGTCATCTACTGTGGGGGTGGCTACCAGCTGCCACTCGGCTGTTTTGCTCTTAAAAAATGTCTTTACCCCATATGCCGCCCCCCAGTACAAGTTGGTGGCCGGGTTTTGGCCATTGCCTAGCTTAGGGGGCACCGGTACTATGCCCT
>CAZXTW010000141.1:0-10776 GCA_964643525.1 uncultured Roseivirgaceae bacterium | reverse complement strand
CATTTTTACCTATCATGCTGCAACCCACCACAATTACGTATTATGGCCATCATCTCAGAATCTGAACTGCCCGAGTTAATTGAAAAGAACAAGTTCATTTACACAGAGTATTTTGATAAAGAATTTGTTCGGTGCCTCATTAACAATTTGCTGGCCCCAATTGATGAGACGTATTTCAGGTCGCGCTTTGTAGGTTTCAGGAATTTACCTGAGCGCAACAACCCTGATCGGCCACTGATTTATGCCAGTAACCATTCGGGCATGGCCTTTCCGTGGGACGCCATTATTTTTGGCTGTGGGTTGTACAAAAAGCATAAGTATGATGAAAAGCAACTGATGCGGGCCCTTTCTGCCCCAATGTTGTCGCAATCGCGGTTAATGAACCCCTTTATGCTGCAAGATGCCTGGAAAAGAACAGGGTGTATTGATGCCACCACCCTGAACTTTGAAACCATGATGCACTACAAAGAGGCCGATATTTTGATTTACCCTGAAGGGGTGCCCGGTATAGGCAAGGGGTTTAACAATAAGTATAAATTACAACGGTTTTCTACTTCATTGATCAGGATGAGCATCAAGTACAAAACCGATATCATTCCCTACGCTACCATTAATGGTGAATACATTAACCCGTTTGTGTATTCATTTAAAGGGTTAAATAAGTTTGCTATTAAAATCGGTATTCCTTTTATCCCGATTGGCATTATTACTACGCTTATGCTGGTGCAGCCCTGGATTTTCTACTCGGCCTGGCCAGCCAAGTTGCATTTTATTATTGGCGAGCGCTTAAAGCCTTATGAAATGGTTGATAAGCCTTTTGATGAGTTGACGCGGGCCGATTATGAGGCCATTAGAGATAAGATTCATGCCGAGATGCAAATACAAATGAACCAGGCGGTAGCACTGTGGGGTAAAAAGCCTTTTCATATTAAAGAGTTTGTATCGCGGTTGTTTAAGAATATCAAGAAGTTTCCTATGAATATGCCCTTTGGCTGGCCCATAGCCTTTGCTGAGTTTGAAAGGCAATGGAAAAAGCGCAAGCCCGCCGATGTAAACGTGAAATTTAGCCTTTGGCACTTCTTTAAATACATTTTTCTTAACCCACATACCATATTTTACTATGTTCCGTTAATTGGCTGGCTTCCCCTGTTAATTAGAGGGTATAGAGGTCATAAAGATTTTTCTGTAAAAGGGTAGCCCCATTGCCTGCCTGTAGCTTAGCCACCAATATGGGTTAGCCGCGACCAATGCTGTAGCATGCCGTCAACTCTATTTGGCCAGAGCATAAGCATAACCATGCCCCAACCGTGTAAAGGCTGTGCTTTATTGCCTTTTATTGATTTATTGAGGCTGCCAAACGCATCAACTCACTT
Organism: uncultured Roseivirgaceae bacterium; assembly: GCA_964643525.1. Taxonomy (GTDB): domain Bacteria; phylum Bacteroidota; class Bacteroidia; order Cytophagales; family Cyclobacteriaceae; genus CAZXTW01. The sequence continues at coordinate 9,403 of CAZXTW010000141.1, read as the reverse complement.
TAATATGTACTGTTATACCAACACAGTTGGCCTGCGTGTTAAAAACAATCAGGCATAAAGGTGCGTATTAATGTATAGGCAAGGATACTTAACCTTAATTTATGCAGTAAAGTTAAAGTATAACTACAGGTGGTATGTTAATATCATTTTGGTTTTTCAGTACTCCTAAATGATACAATTAAGGGTATACCAGGTATTAACCACTGAGAAGTGTATTACTTTGATTTTTTGTTGTGTTATGAGTGTATACGAAGAAAGACTAAATTTTATTACTTTGCCTTTACTAATGTTACTTTAGATTCTATCTTTGTAACGATGATTAAGTTACCACTTGATCTATCAAAAAATAATATGGATCTGGCAAAGATTCATCTCCAAAATTGATCTAAGATGTTTGATTAACATAGTTGATAATTTATAGTGGATGAAAGAGGCACAAATATTTTGTGCCTTTTTATTTTTATACAGGTGCAAAACCAGAAATGCCCTGGGCAGGCTTAAATAAATAAGCAGTAAGTCTGTGGGTAATACAATAAATAGGGCATTGAATGCATTATAGGTATACGTGCAGGCGTGAAGCCGCTACGCTTTTAATGCAATAGGGTTTCATTACTTCCGTCTATATTGGTTAATTTCTTACATCAGAGGGCAATTCAAAAGTAAGTGCCTTCTTATTTCGTGAAAAGGTTGATTTTTGCAGTTATAGTAAGCAATTTAGCCTTGCTATAGCACTGTATATCTCATTTTGTTTTATTATTGAATAGTATTAGCTTTATACTTGGAATAAATTAAACAGGTTATGAACAAAATTTTGAGTGCCCTAATAGGGTTGTGTGTGTTTACCACAGGAACTCTTCTTTTTCAGGCATGCTCACCAGCCCACCCGACCAGCGTTAGCCCGGGCGGTATTAGTAGCACTACTGGTTTGGCATTTAATGAAGAAGATGGTTTTCAGGTAAGAGAATTCAGAGGCCAGCCCGATGGACCAAACCTGGTGTTCATTGAAGGTGGCCGTACCGTGTTAGGTTCTTTCGAAGAAGATATTTTTAATTCAAGAGATAACTTAGAGAGAACTGTAACAGTTGCTTCATTTTATATGGATGAAACGGAAGTTGCCAACATTAACTGGTTGGAATATTTATATTACGTTCGTCTGGATTCATCACGCGAGTTTTACGAGTCGGCCCTGCCCGATACTACCGTTTGGGCAAGAGAGCTGGCCTTCAATGATCCTTATGTAGATCATTACTTAAGGTACCCTGGTTTCCGTTACTTCCCGGTGGTAGGGGTTAGCTGGCTGCAGGCCACTGACTATTGCCGTTGGAGAACTGCCCAGGTAAACCTGAAACTGGCGCAGGATGCTGGCCTTGAAGAGTATGACGTGGCTGAGTCTGGCGGAGGTAGAATACCTCTTGAAACTGGCGTTGTTTTGCCTGACTATCGCCTGCCTACAGAAGCTGAGTGGGAGTATGCCGCACAAGCTTTGATTGGCACGCAATGGCTGGATGAAAACCAGACGCACAGAAGGCTGTACCCCTGGGATGGCCACGCCCTGAGAAATCCCTATGGTAAAACAATGGGTTATTTCCTGGCTAACTTCAGAAGGGGCCGTGGTGACTATGCCGGTATTGCTGGTAAGTTGAACGACGGTGCTATGATTACCCAGTATGTTTATGAGTACCCGCCTAATGACTTTGGTTTGTACAATATGGCTGGTAATGTAAACGAGTGGGTTCAGGATGTATACAGGCCATTGTCGTTTCAGGATATGAGTGACCTGAACCCAATCAGAAGAGACGGTTTCTTAGACGAGGCTTCTGGTTATGATGCTCAGAACTTTAACTCGCTCATTACTGACGAGGTTAGGGTATACAAAGGTGGTTCATGGGCTGACATTGCCTACTGGTTGTCACCCGGTACCAGAAGGTTCCTTGAGCAGGATTCATCTACCGCTACCATCGGTTTCCGCTGTGCCATGATCAGGGCCGGTACCAACAAGTAAACAAAGCTATTCCAATAATAAAGGAGCCTTACCAGTTGTGGTAAGGCTTTTTTTATGGCTGGGGTTTTGGGCGGCATTAATTTACAGAAGCTATGGCCAGCACGGCCACTGAGGCAGCCCCAGCTTCAATTAAACAATTGGCGCAAGTCACTACAGTGGCGCCGGTTGTAATTACATCATCAACCAAAATGAGGTGCTTCCCTTCAACCAGGCTGCGGTCTGTCACAGCATAAGCCTTGTGCTGGTTGTGCCAGCGTTGTTCTCGGTTTAGCCGTACCTGGCTGCGCTTATTGCCAGGCTTGGCCAACACACCCTCAGCAAAAGGTATATTCAGCACCGCTGCCAGCCCCTGGCCAAATGCTGCACTTTGGTTGTAGCCCCTTTCTTTTAACCGGTGCTGGTGCACCGGTACGGGCATTATTAACTGCTTATTGTTCAGGGCAGGTACAGCCAACAGGTCGTGGCCATACCACGTGCCCAGCAGCAGGCCAATATCGTACCGGTTGTCGTACTTTAACAAATGCAGCAGGCGCTGTGCCCGGCCGCCTTTTCTGAATACCAGGTAGGCACTGGCCATGTTTACGGGGGCCAGGCCAAGCATTTTATCCATAACCGGGTTATGGGGCTGCTGGTGGTACCCGGCTACGGGCAGGGCAGCCTTACATGTGGTACAGATGTGCTGCTCGCCATGCACCAGCCCACCCTTGCACAGTTGGCAGTAAGCCGGGTAAAAAAGAGAGATAAAATCTTTGATGATTGACATGCACACTCTGTTAAGCATTTGCCATAATGTAGCGGCTGGCCTGGTACCAGCTCTAAGGTACTGTTTTGTGTGTTTGCACGTTAGTTATTTGGGCTAATGGCTGCAATAATATATTGCCAGGCATATTTATTTGAATACCGTTCATAAAAAACAGAGTTTATTTAACAGGAAATCTTTAAATTTTATTCATTCAATGCTTGCAGGCGTATATTTGCTATAAAGCATATTTTGTTATGAGTATAGTTAAGGAATTTAACCAGTACAGGGAAAAGATGAATTCCGAAATACTGGGTGGCGATAATAAGGTTATTAAGCGCATCTTTAATTTAGACACCCAGGCTTTTGCCGAAGGCAGCCTTGATGTAAAGACTAAGGAGATGTTGGGGCTGGCCTGCTCAATGGTGTTGCGTTGTGACGATTGCGTGCGCTACCACCTGGGCAAATGCAAAGAAGTGGGCTTAACTGATGCAGAGGTGCACGAGGTGTTTGCTATTGCGAACCTTATTGGGGGTACAATTGTAATACCCCATTTAAGGCGGGCCGTTGAGTTTTGGCAGGCCCTGCAACAAGAAGAAGCGTAAGTATATGGTTTATAAACGTGATTTAGAATTGGCCAAACGGTGGGCCAGGCTTAGAAAACACCTGGGCGAAACCTTAGGCAAAGCCCCAAAAGACCTGAATGGCGTGCTGTTTATGATTGGCGTGCAGGAGTTGGGTAAGGGCAAGGTTAATTTTACTAAAGAAGAGAAACAGGACCTGATGCACATTGCCATTTGCAAGGTATTGAGCCTGGCAGGGTTTTATGAGCTGGAGGGGTTGGATGAAGATGGGTGGCCGCACTGGAAAGCGGCCAAGAAATTACCGCATTTTGATTTATTAGAGCAAGAAAAGCTGCTGAAAATGCAGGTAATTGAATATTTTGAACAAGAGTACGGTTGGCAGGTAACCGCCGAAGCATAAATAACACATGGTAATAGTATCATACAATGTAAACGGCATCAGGGCGGCTTTTAAAAAGGGGTTTTTAACGTGGCTACAGGCTACCAACCCTGATGTAATTTGTATACAGGAAACTAAAGCCACGCCCGAACAGGTAGCTGTAGGTTTATTAGAAGAACTGGGTTATTACCACTATTGGATGCCCGCCGTAAAGAAAGGGTACAGCGGTGTGGCCCTGTTTACAAAAACCAAACCCACTAATATAGCGTATGGTTGTAATATTGGTACGTATGATGATGAAGGCAGAATTATACGCGCTGATTTTGATAGCCACTCAGTAATGAGTGTGTATGTGCCATCAGGCTCAAGAAGCGAAGAAAGGCAGGCATACAAAATGGAGTGGCTTGACGTATTTTATGACTATACAACTGAACTTAAACAGGAGTATCCTAATTTGGTTATATGTGGTGATTTTAACATTTGCCATCAAGAGATTGATATTCATAACCCTAAGGCAAATAAAAACACCAGCGGCTTTTTGCCGGAAGAGAGAGCGTGGATTTCTAAGTATATTGACAGTGGCTTTACTGATGGGTTCAGACATTTTAATACTGAACCACACCAGTATACTTGGTGGACGTACAGAGCAAATGCAAGGAGCAGAAACTTAGGCTGGCGCATTGATTATACTATGGCTACTAAGCCATTAACTGATAAGCTGGTAAAAGCTGATATTCTGGCTGATGCAGTGCATTCAGATCATTGCCCAATACTGTTAGAGGTTGCAGAGTAAGTAATATTCACCAATAGAGTTGCTTATATTGTAGCCTGCTGCACTGATTGAACATTTAAGGTTGAGATGAAAATGAAAGACAATGGATTAATCCAAGAGTTGATCAATAAACTTAAAGGTTATAAAAAGAAGTATTATAAGAATAAGTTAATTAAAGGTACCATCATTGCCCTGGCATTGATTGTTTCTGCTTTCTTATTTGTTAATTCACTTGAATATTCGCTCCGGTTTAATTCATCTGTACGTACTTTTCTGTTTTTTGCCTTTATAGGGCTGTTTGCCTTTATACTGATCAGGTATATTATAGACCCCCTGCAAAAGATTTATTCAAACAAACGCCAGATCAGCAACGAAGCCGCAGCCAAACAACTGGGCAAGTACTTTCCTGAAATCAGTGATAAACTACTCAACACACTGCAGCTCAACCAGCTTACCGCGCATGACAACGAGCTGATTAAAGCCAGTATAGCACAAAAAGCCAACGACCTTTCTATTGTACCCTTTGGTGACGCAATTAACCTCAATGAGAATAAAAAGTTTTTGAAGTACCTGTTTTTGCCAACTTTTGTTTTGATTGTTATTTTGTTGTTTGAGCCATCAGTGGTTACTAACAGTAGCAATAGAATAATTAATTTTAATAAAGAGTTTGTTCCGGAAGCACCTTTTACTTTTGAATTGCTTAATGATGATTTACTAGGGTTCAAAAATGAAGACTTTACGGTGCGCATTAATGTAAACGGCAATGCTATACCTGACCAGGTATATGTTGTGAAAGAGGGGCGAAAGATTAAAATGGATGCCAATGGTACTGGCCAGTTTGAGCATACCTTCTCTAAGGTGCAACGCAGTATTGATTTCACTTTTGAGGGGGCCGGTTACTTTTCTCAACAGCATACTTTAAGTATTGTTAGCAGGCCCAACCTGCGTACGTTTAATGTTTTTCTGAATTACCCGGCCTATATAGGTAAAAAAGATGAGCGTGTAGAAAACGTTGGGAACCTGACCGTACCTGAAGGCACTGAAATAAAATGGCAGTTCAATACGCAACAGAGTGATGTCATGGCCATTAACTTTACCCCTGATAATGAGGTAGTTAATGCCACCAAGGTTAATGAAGATGTTTTTGAATTAGATAAAACAGTAAAGCAAAGTTTTAACTACCAACTGCAACTGAAGAACCAATACAGCAACAATAAAGACAATATTGAGTACACCGTTGAGGCTATTCAAGACAAGTACCCCACCATTAGCCTGGAGCAGTTTCAAGATACCACGCTGTACCAGTACATGATACTTGGCGGCAATATTACAGACGACTATGGGCTGTCGCGCCTCAAGGTATTTTACCGCATTACTGACAATGGCAATGCGGCTTTTCAAAGCCTGGCAATACCCATTAACAGAAACCAGAACAGCCAAAGCTATTATTTTAACTGGCAGCTAGACAGCCTGAACCTGAAAGAAGGTAATAAGCTGGAGTATTACCTTCAAGTGTGGGACAATGACGGCTACAACGGCAGCAAATCAAGCAAAACAGGTATTTATAGCTACAATGTACCTACTAAGGCCAACGTCAAGGAAAATATTGATAAGACTACTGCCAATACTGAAAAGCAGATTAATAAAACACTTGAGAAGGCAAAAGACCTGAAAGATAAGCTTAAGAAGGCTGAAGAGCGACTGAAGGGCAATAAAACCATGAACTGGCAGGACGAAAAACTGCTGGAACAACTCATTAAGGAAAAAGAAGAGATTAATAAAGAAATACAGAAGCTTAAAGAGCAAAACCGGGCCAATATTGAAAAAAGAAACCGGTTTAATGAGCCCAACAAGCAAATACAGGAAAAAGTAGACAAGTTGCAGCAGCTAATGGATGAGCTGCTTGACGACGAGACCAAGAAGCTGTATGAAGAGTTGCAGAAGCTGCTTGAAGAGCAACGAAACATTAATGAGTTTCAGGACGTACTTGAGGAGTTGAACAACAAAGAAGAAAACCTTGAGAATGAGCTGGAACGCACGCTGGAGATGTTTAAACGCATGAAGATGGAGTTTAAGCTTGAAGAGGTGATTAATGAGTTGGATGATTTAACTCAAAAGCAGGAGCAACTGGCCGAAGATACCCCCAATAAAGAGAATGATCTGCAGGATTTGCAGGAGCAACAGGAGCAGCTGAACCAGGAGTTTAATGATTTGCAGGAAGAGCTGAACGAGCTGGAGGAGCTAAACCAGGAGTTGGAAGATCCTGAACCTTTGCAAGACACTGAAGGCCAGGAGAAATCAATTGAACAATCACAAAAAGACAGTAAAGAACAACTGGGCCAGAAAAAACGTAAAAAGGCCAGTGACTCACAGAAGAAGGCATCTGACAAGATGAAGCAGTTGTCACAACAATTACAGCAAATGCAAAGCAATATGGAGATGCAGATGCTTGAAGAGAATATTGACAACCTGAAGGATATTGTAGATAATCTGGTGAAGCTTTCGTTTGATCAGGAAGATTTGATTAAAGGCTTTAGAAATGTAAACCAAAGCGACCCAAGGTTTGTAGATTTATCACAACAGCAATTAAAGTTAAAAGACGATGCCATTATTGTAGAAGACAGCCTGATGTCATTAGCCAAGCGGGTGTTCCAGATAGAATCGTTTATTACACGTGAGGTTACCTCAATGAAAAACAATATTGAAGATGCATTAACTTCATTACGAGAAAGGAACAAAGGCATGGCCATGGGCAAGCAGCAGTTTGCCATGACTTCTATTAATAACCTGGCTATTTTACTTGATGATGTGTTGCAGCAAATGCAACAGCAAATGGCCGACGCCATGGGGGCACCACAAAAGGGAGATAAAAAGCAAAAAGGGAAGTCGCCCTCTATGTCACAATTACAGCAACAGCTTAACCAAAAGATACAAGACCTGAAAAAGAGCGGCAAGTCTGGCCGACAGTTGTCAGAAGAACTGGCCGATATGATATCGCAACAAGAACAGTTGCGTAAATCATTGCAGGAAATGAAGCAAAAGCTAGGCGACAAGGAAGGCAAAGAAGGTGGAGCTGGCGGCAACCTTGACGAGGTGATTGATAAGATGGAAGACACGGAGCTTGATTTGGCCAATAAGAAGATTACACAGGAAACGATAGAGCGGCAGAAAGAAATATTAACAAGGCTATTAGAAGCTGAAGATGCACTTAGGGAACGAGAACTAGACGAGAAACGTGAGGCTAAAACCGCACAAGATTACGAGAAGGCCATACCCAAGGCATTTGAGGAATACATACTGAATAAAGAAAAAGAACTTGAACTTCTTAAAACGATACCAGTAAAACTCAACCCGTATTACAAAAAAGAAGTGAATGAATACTTTAACAGAATTAAAAGCAATTGATTAATTTTGATTTCAATATGAATTCAATAAATATAGAAATACCTTCGCTTGCTGAGAACATCAGGATTGTTGAAAGCTTTATAGATAACACAAAAGAAAAGTTCTCTCTAGATGACGACATTTATGGTAATATTATGATTGCCGTAACTGAGTCTGTTAACAATGCAATTAAGCACGGCAATAAAAGTGACAAGACCAAGAACGTATCATTAACCCTAGTTTTTAATGAGAACATCATTAAGTTTGTTGTTACTGACCAGGGTGGCGGTTTTGATTACAATAATTTGCCTGACCCAACCTCGCCTGAAAACTTAGATAAACCAGGGGGTAGGGGCATATTTTTAATGAAGCACCTATCTGACGAGGTAATATTCAGAAACGAAGGTAGGGTAGTTGAACTCTGCTTTTATCTAAATTAGGGCAATGGGCACTGTTAACTTCTTTAATGAAGATATAGACTTCACCCCACCATCAATTAACAGTGCAAAAGAATGGATAACCAATGTCATAGCACAAGAAGGGTTTGAACTTCTTGAACTGAATTATATTTTTTGCTCTGACACCTACCTGCATAAAATCAACCAGTCATACCTTAACCATGATGATTATACAGACATCATCACTTTCGACAATTCAGAAGTAGAAGAGCAAATAGAAGGAGATATATTTATTAGTGTTGAAAGGGTTAAGGAAAACAGCACCATACACCATACGGCCTTTGCGAATGAACTATACAGGGTAATGGTGCATGGGGTATTGCATTTAACAGGTTACGACGACCACTCAGAAGTTGACATTAAAATAATCAGAAATAAAGAAGACACATACCTAAAACTTATACAATAAGCACGGAGATGTTCCACGTGGAACATCTAGGAAAAAGACAATTCAAGTGTTCCACGTGGAACACTTTTATTTATTAAGAGCTATGTTTTCAAAATACGATATAATAGTAGTAGGAGGGGGGCACGCAGGTTGTGAAGCTGCACATGCAGCGGCTACTATGGGTTCAAAGGTACTCCTCGTTACCATGAATATGGGTACAATTGCCTATATGTCATGCAACCCAGCTATGGGTGGTGTAGCCAAAGGACAAATAGTTAGAGAAATAGATGCCCTAGGAGGTATGTCGGGCATAATAACTGATAAATCAATGGTGCAGTTCCGTATGCTTAATAAGTCAAAAGGACCAGCCATGTGGAGCCCGAGAACTCAGAACGATAGACTAAGGTTTGCAGAAGAATGGCGTATTGCGCTAGAGGCAAACCCTAATGTAGATATGTGGCAAGATTCTGTTACTGGTTTAACTATGCAGGGCAATAAGGTAACAGGCGTAACCACCTCATTAGGTATAGATATACAGGCCAATGCGGTGGTACTAACGAATGGCACATTTTTGAATGGCATTATTCATATAGGAGAAAAACAGTTTGGTGGAGGTAGATCAGGTGAACGAGCTGCCAAAGGGCTAACAGAAGAACTGGTAAACCTTGGGTTTGAATCTGGCAGAATGAAAACCGGC
>CAZXTW010000140.1:10469-10871 GCA_964643525.1 uncultured Roseivirgaceae bacterium | reverse complement strand
ATGGCTATGTTCAGGCCAACCTAATAATAAATAGTGATCAATCGGAATATCTGGGGGTGATTGATGATCAATCATAAAAAAACCGCCTTCACAGTTGTGTGAAGGCGGTTTGGTGCCGAAAGAGGGAGTCGAACCCTCACGAGCGTAAGCTCACACGCCCCTGAAACGTGCGCGTCTACCAGTTCCGCCATTTCGGCTTTTCTGAATGGGAATGCAAAGATATATGTTTGACACTGCCTACCAAACAATTGCCCTACTATTTTGGTAGTGTAATCATTTTTCCTGTTTTAGCGCTTTTTATGGCAGCATCTAAAATCTCCATTACAATCAAGTTATTCTCCAGGCTGTTCAAGTCAGCATCAACACTTACGGTGCCTCTTACCCGTGCTGCCAGGTAGGCAA
>CAZXTW010000140.1:0-10442 GCA_964643525.1 uncultured Roseivirgaceae bacterium | reverse complement strand
AGGGCTGGTGCCTGTAGCTTTTTTTCAGGGGTATCTTCATTTAGCCGTAGGCGCATATCAGTGCCATTATCGGCTACAACATACCCTGTGCTGCCATACACCTCCATGTCTTTTCTGCTTACAGGCCAATTCCATGATGCCTGTATAATTACCTGGGTAGTAGGGTAGGTGAGCACAATGGTGGCTTCATCATCAACCTTTGGGTAAACATCAGGCTTAATTTGCTGGGTTACAGCAAATACGCTGCTTGGGCGCTCATTTTTCAGCAGCCAGGTAGCTAAATTGGCACCATAACACCCAAAATCAGTAATGGCGCCTCCACCATTTAACTTTGGGTCAGTAAGCCAATCTGTAAACTCAGGGTTACAACCTATCTCAATAGGGCCCCTGTGGCCGTCATGCACCACAATTTTACGAATAGGGCCAATGGCCTGTTTTTGATGCACCTGTTCATACGCGGCATGGGTACTGCCATACCAGGTAGTTTCGTAGTTGGTTAAAAGCAGAATATTAGCTTCATTGGCCAGGCGAGCCATTTTCTGTGCATGGTCAAGGCTAACAGCCAGAGGCTTTTCTACCATCACATGAATACCTCGTGGGGCGCACTGCCTTACTACTTCTAAATGGCCATAAATGTCATTAAAGGCACATACGGCCTCAGGCTGGGTGGCTTCAAGCATGGCGCTTAGGTCATCATAAACTATGTCCATACTATAGCCGTGCTGCTTGCTGTACTGTTGGGCCAACTCACGGTTGGGCTCGGCAATGCCAACCAGCTCAATGTCGCCACGGGCCTCCCGGCCTAATAACCAGTGCACGTGCGTATGGGTAAGGCCAGCAATAGCTATTTTTACAGGTGCCTGTGATTGGGTATTTACCTGTTGGGCCATACATAGGCAGCTAATAGTAGTGCAAAGTGCAGAAATTAATGTAAAATAGAAAAGCCTTGTCATAGATATGCTGGTTAGTGGTGCATTTGATAGATGCTGCAAATGTGCATGCCTCTATTGAGCCATGTGTCAAAACATTTACACATGGCAATTTTAACATAACCTCAATGAAAAGCAAAAAGGTTAAAGCACCACTATTAAACCCAGGTTATGCAGGTTAATGCATAGTCAAGGTTAAAACCAGTATCTAAGACTTGCCCTAATGCACTTCTTCCTGTTTGTTGTACAGGCGCATCAGGCACTGATCAAGGCTATCGAGCACCATGCTCAACTCAGTTTTTGAGAGGGCCTCAAACAGTTTTCGATTTGTCTGGTGCCTGAATGGCTCCAGTTTTTTTAAGCATGTATAACCACTTTCTGTTGGCTTTAGCAGTTTTTGCCTGCGGTCAATTGCATTTTCAACCTGCTCAACCAGGCCCTTTTTCATCAACACGTTAATCATGTTGGTAATGTTGGGCCTGGACACGTTCAAGGCACTGGCCAGCTCAGAGGCTAGCATGCCTTCAGTTCGGGGTTCACTCACCGGTGGTACATTAGGGTCACCGGCCAAATACAATAGAATAATCCATTGTTGGGTGGTGAGGCCCACTGTACTGGTGATGTCATTTCCTTTCTTAGTCAATCTGTTGGCTAGGTCAATGATTGACATAACCAACCTGGCTTCTGTGTTTTGTTCAATAATCAACGACACGGGTTCCTACAATAAATCGTTAGTAATAAATTGATTGTTCACTCTTTGGTACTACTCAAATGATTTTTCAAGTTAATCATTGATAGCATATTTTATAATTGAAGAAGGATAAAAATTGTACGTACATGTAATTTTTGGCTTGTTTGTCACTTTTTCTTGTATCAAATGTCTTTTTTAGGATATGTCAGGGGCAGCCTAATCGCAGTCTGCACAGCTTTTTGTCGGTAAGTTTTTTGAAGCTAATTCACAGTTAACTACCATTAAATCAATAAACTGGTTTTAAAGTAGCTAGTAAATTGAGTTCATTTCATTAAAGTGGTACATTTTACTGGGTGGGTTTTGGTTTTACCAGGAAAAGCAGAACTTAGCATGTACCTAATTTGTACTGACCTGATAACTCATTCGCGTTATGATAGCTATCAACCTTAAGGGTAAATGCGCTGTTGTATGTGGCAGCACGCAGGGTATTGGCAAAGCTACCGCACATGAGCTGGCCGATTTAGGAGCCTCTGTAATTCTGTTGGCCAGAAATGAACCAGCCTTAGCAACTGTAGCCAAACAATTAAATACCAGCCATGGGCAGGAGCACCATTATGTAGTGGCTGATTTTGCAAATGCAGATTATGTGCGCGGGCAAGCCCAAAAAATTATTAAAGACCATAACCATGTTCACATTCTAATAAATAATACGGGTGGCCCGGCGGCGGGGCCTGCTATTGATGCTACACCAGCTGCATTCTTAGAAGCTTTTCAGGCTCACCTAATTTGCAACCAGCATTTAGTTCAGGCATTTGTGCCTGGTATGCAGGCTGCTGGTTACGGCCGTATTATTAATGTGATATCAACTTCAGTCAAAGCCCCTATACCAAATCTGGGGGTAAGCAATACCATCAGGGGTGCAGTAGCCAATTGGAGTAAGACGCTGGCCAATGAGTTAGGGCCATCAGGTATTACAGTAAATAACGTATTACCGGGGTTGACTGAAACAGCGCGCTTAGAATCACTGATACAGGGCAATGCCAACAAGCAGGGTATACCGCCGCAACAGGTGGCTGAAAATATGAAAAAATCAGTGCCCGCCCGGCGCTTTGCTACTGCGCAAGAGGTAGCGTATGCCATTGCCTTCTTAGCCAGCCCTGCCGCTGCTTACATTAATGGTACCAACCTGCCAGTTGATGGCGGCAGGCTGGCCAGCCTGTAGTTATGCTTATAACCATTGTAAAGGTACCATTACAGGTGGGTCATCAACAGGGTTAAACTCTATATGGCCTTCACTACCACTATTATAAAAGTAAAAGCTGCCACCTGCCAAAAATATCTTTACTGCCCAGATGGTATAATCGGCTTCTGGGGCATGGCCATCTGCTACTTCAATGGGCCCCCTGTATATGCCAACCTTCACATCAATTAAAGGTTGGCCTTTAAACCCAAAATGCATATTGGGGGCAAAGTCATTAATATAAATAGCCCCGAAATAATTGGTGAAGGTGTCAAAGCTTTCACGAACAACCAAAATGGTTTCATCATCATCTACCAGTTTAATGGTAATGCCTTCTTCAGCCTGGTCAAAATTGATGTGTATTGCTTCGGGGTGCTCTTCATCATATTCAGGGTCATGATCCATACGCCAAATATTTTGTATGGTACTTCCTTGCAGGTCTTGGAATAAACTCATCGGTAAGGTGTTAGGGTTCTCTCTCTTAATTACTATCAGCTGGCGGTACTAATTTTAAGCAAGATACAAGCCATTTGCATCAAATTAACAATAGGCCATTTAATTATTTTTAAGGGCCTGCACCTTAGGCAAACATGCTGTTTGTTAGGCTATTTATGAACTGCCAAACAAGGGCTGCTGAACGTCATCTGGCTTGCATATATCTATTAATATTACAATTTTGGCGGGCCGTTTTAGTAAATAGATGCAAAACATCCTAACATTGCAGGCCTTTCTATGGTTTGATGTTGTAGAGTAGAAATAAACAATATTAACGAATGAAGTTTGCTACCAAAGCTATTCATGCGGGTATAACGCCCGATCCATCAACAGGTGCCATCATGACACCCATCTACCAGACCTCTACTTACGTACAGGCTTCGCCTGGTAAACATCAGGGGTATGAATACAGCCGTACACAAAACCCTACCCGCGATGCCCTGCAAAGCAATTTAGCTGCCTTAGAAGGGGGGAAGCACGGGTTAGTATATGCCTCTGGGCTGGCTGCTATTGATGCAGTAATTAAAACCCTGAGCCCTGGTGATGAAGTAATCAGCACCAATGATCTGTATGGTGGTACCTATCGCATATTTACCAAGGTGTATGATAAATATGGTATCAAGTTTCATTTTGTTGATATGCGTGACATTGGCCAGGTGCAGGCAGCCATAAATGAAAACACCAGGTTGATCTGGGCTGAAACACCCACCAACCCTATGATGAACATTGTAGACATAGCTGCCCTAAGTGCCTTAGCCAAACAACATAAACTATTATTTGGTGTAGACAATACTTTTGCTACGCCCTACCTGCAGCAACCCATTGCCCTGGGTGCTGATATTGTGATGCACTCAGTTACCAAATATCTGGGTGGGCACTCTGACGTAGTGATGGGCGCACTGGTGGTGAATGACGACCATCTTGCAGAGCAACTGGCCTTTATACAAAACGCTTCTGGGGGTGTGGCAGGGCCCATGGATAGCTTCCTTGTTTTGCGTGGTATTAAAACATTGCACCTGCGTATGCAACGCCATTGCGAAAATGGCCGAAAAATCGCTCACTACCTGGCCGGCCATAACAAAGTAGCCAAAGTATACTGGCCTGGTTTTGAACACCACCAAAACCATGAGGTGGCCAAAAAGCAAATGAGTGATTTTGGCGGTATGATTTCATTTTCTTTGAAAGAAGATTCAATTGAAACGGCCTTTAAAGTACTTGAACGTTTCCGTTACTTCTCGTTGGCCGAGTCGCTCGGCGGGGTAGAAAGCCTGGCTGGCCACCCTGCTACCATGACGCACGCCTCTATACCCGTTGAAGAGCGCCACAAAACCGGAGTAGACGATTCGCTGATTCGGCTTAGTGTAGGTATTGAAGATGTTCAAGACCTTATTGACGATCTGGCCCAGGCCATTGGTTAATCAAAACCGCCCCTTCGTGGCACCACATTGAGTACAATTGGGCAGCAAAACAATAGTATGGCTGCCCAAAACTGTATAACTTACCACAGCTTTAACATGCAGCACCATTTTGCTGCATGTGTTGTTTATAGCCCAAGCCCATTTCAAAAAAGCCATATGCTAAAAGTAAGCGTATTTGCACAACTAAAAGAATACTTTAATGCTGGCATTGAACTGCCTGCAACAGCAGGGCAAACAGTAAGCCAGGTACTTGAGCAATTAAAGCATACCAACCCTGATGCTGCCCCAATATTAGACAGTAGCCGTGTGGCTGTAAATGACGAAATGGTAGACCTTAAGCATATAATTGAAGGAAATGAGCACATCTACATCTTCCCCCCCAGCAGCGGTGGCTGAGGCCAGCCAGGTAACTGACCAGCCCATAGATATTGCTGGTTTGTTTGCTAATGGCCGCAATGAGCTGGCTGGCGCAGTAGTTTTATTTAGTGGCGAAGTACGCAACCATAACCTGGGCCGATCAGTAGACTACCTGGAGTATGAATCGCACGTGCCCATGGCCAATAAGCTGATGCGTGCCATCGTGGCAGAAGCCTGCCAGAAGTGGCCATTGCACCATGCCGTATGCGTGCACCGCATAGGTAAATTAACCATTGGCCAAAGTGCCGTGGTGGTAGTGACTGCTTCATCGCACAGGGCTGAAGCCTATGAAGCCAACCAATACATTATTAACAGGGTTAAGCACGAGGTACCCATCTGGAAAAAAGAAATATACCTCGATGGTACCCATGCCTGGGGCAATAATGCAAATACTGATAACTCTACCCAACAGCAACCCCCTCATTAACTGATTGTAAGTTAGTAAACATGGGGCGGTATTGTAGTATGGCAGGGGTTTAATATACGCTGCTCATCAACATATATAACCGCTCAACTGCCGCTATGCGCCACTCCCCACCGTTGGGCCACTAAATTGCACCTTACTGCAAGCCACTTTGCAGCTATTTGCTTATCATTGGTGCCAATAAAGTAGCAGTTTACAACTCAAAACAACCTCCCTGCTGCTTAAACATAATACTATCGCCTGTGCTGTTACACAGTATTCTGGTAGTTTAAGTACTAAAACAATTGAAGCAATGATCAACCAAGCGACATCTAATGCAAAAATTACTGGTGGCTTAGCCATTGTGCTTTTGCTGCTGGGGTTTGTGCTTGCACCTTATGGTTCAGAAGCACAACGCCGCAAGCGCAATAAAGCTACTGTGCCCACCACCACTTATGATCAAAAACTGTATGGTGCTCTTCAGTGGCGCTCTATAGGCCCATACCGTGGGGGGCGTTCGGCAGCTGTTACAGGCGTGCCTGGCAAGCCCAATCTGTTTTACTTTGGTAGCACTGGCGGCGGCGTATGGCGCACAACCGATGGGGGCTCGTCATGGCACAACATTTCTGATGGGTTCTTTGGGGGCTCTATTGGGGCTGTAGCAGTTAGTGAGTATGATAATAATGTGATTTACGTTGGCGGCGGCGAAAAAACTGTGCGGGGCAACGTATCATTTGGGTACGGCATGTGGAAGTCAGTTAACGCTGGCGAAACCTGGGAGCAGGTAGGCCTGAAAGATTCCAGACATATTGGCCGCATCCGCATTCACCCCCGCAACCCCGACTTGGTGTACGCCGCTGTGATGGGTAACCTGTTTGCCCCCTCGCAAGAGCGTGGTGTGTACCGCTCTAAAGATGGCGGTGCCACCTGGGAGCGTGTGCTGTTTGCTCATGAGCAAGCCGGTGCCGTTGACCTCATTATTGACCCCTCGAACCCACGCATTATTTATGCCAGCACGTGGCACATCCAGCGTACCCCCTACAGCCTTATTAGCGGTGGTGAGGGGTCTGGCCTGTGGAAAAGCACCGATGGTGGCGATACGTGGACTAACCTTTCGGCCAATAAAGGCCTGCCCACAAGCACGCTGGGCATCATTGGTATTGCGGTTTCGCCAGCCAACCCTAAGCGGGTTTGGGCATTGGTTGAAGCGGCCGAGGGTGGCCTGTTCCGCTCTGAAAATGGAGGCGCTACCTGGACTAAAATTAACGAAAGCCGCAGCCTGCGCCAACGGGCATGGTACTATACCAGGGTGTATGCCCACCCCACTGACCAGGATAAGCTGTATGTCATGAATGTGCGCTACCACTATTCTAAAGATGGTGGTAAAACATTTACGCCCAACGTGGCTCCACACGGTGACCACCACGATTTGTGGATAGCACCAGAAGACCCTGAACGGATGATTATTGGTGACGACGGTGGTGCACAGGTTACTTATGATGCTGGTGCCAACTGGAGCACCTATCACAACCAGCCCACGTCACAGTTTTACCGGGTTACTACTGATAACCACTTTCCCTACCGCATTTACGGGGCCCAGCAAGATAATTCAACGGTACGTATTGCCCACCGGGTAGATGGCGCCGCGATTACCGAGCGTGACTGGGAGCCTACCGCGGGTGGTGAGAGTGCCCATATTGCCATTGACCCTGATGATAATGACATTGTATACGGTGGCAGCTACGGTGGCTTCTTAACCCGGGTAAACCACCGCACCAGTGAACTAAGGGCCATTAATATATGGCCAGATAACCCTATGGGGCATGGGGCTGAAAATATGAAGTACCGCTTTCAATGGAACTTTCCCCTGTTTTTCTCTCCGCATGATTCTGATAAGCTGTATGCAGCCTCTAACCACCTGCACATTACCAAAGATGAAGGCCACAGTTGGGAGGTGATTAGCCCAGACCTTACCCGCAATGACCCAACCACGCTTGGCCCATCTGGCGGGCCCATTACCAAAGACAATACCGGTGTTGAATACTACGGTACCATCTTTGCCGCAGTAGAATCGCCGTATGAGGCTGGCTTGCTCTGGACTGGCTCTGATGATGGGCTGGTACATATTAGCAAAAATGCTGGTGCTGACTGGACCAACGTGACCCCACCCGATGCACCGAAGTGGATTATGTGGAACTGCATTGAGCCAGATCCATTCACAAAAGGTGGGGCTTACCTGGCTGGCACTTTGTATAAAGCTGGCGATTTTAAGCCTTATCTGTACAAAACCAAAGACTATGGCCAAACGTGGACTAAGATTGTAAACGGTATTGATGCCCAGCATTTTACGCGTGCCATCCGTACTGACCCGGCACGGCAGGGTCTGCTGTATGCCGGTACTGAAACGGGCATGTATATTTCGTTTGATGATGGAGCAAGTTGGTCAACCTTTCAGCTCAATTTACCCACAGTGCCTATAACTGACCTGGCCGTTAAAGAAAACAACCTGATTGCTGCCACCCAGGGCCGCAGCTTTTGGCTAATAGATGACCTGACGGTGCTGCACCAGTTGAGTGATGAGGTGGCTGCGGCTGATGTACACTTGTTTGCACCCAAGCCCACCTACCGTATGGGCTTTGGTGGTGGTTTTGGCCCGCCCCCTAAAAATGCAGGTGCCAACCACCCTGGTGGTGTTATGGTACACTTTTACCTGGGGCAAAAGCCTGACTCGGCCACTGAAGTGTCATTGACATTTTTAGATGGTAATGGAACCGAGATACGCACTTACAGCAACAGGGCTAAAGAAAAGGCAGATAAATTGCCTGTAAAGCCAGGTGCCAACCGTTTTGTGTGGAACATGCGCTACCCCGATGCTAAAAAGTTTGATGGCATTGTGCTATGGTGGGCCAGCCTGGCTGGACCAAAAGCAGTGCCTGGTACTTACACAGCCCGCCTTACTGTAGGCGAAACCACCAAAGAAGTACCTTTTGAGATACTGAAAGACCCACGTAGTGGCAGCACTGTAGCTCAAATACAAGCCCAGTTTGACTTTTTAAAGCAGGTGGGCGATAAGGTAACCGAAACGCATAATGCCATTGTTGATATCAGAACTGTAAAAGAGCAAATAGCCCAGCTTAAAAAGCGTATTGAAGGTATTGACGAAATGGACGATGTAACCGAAAAGGCTGATGGTGTGATTGAGCGCATTACCAAAATAGAAGAGGCGCTTTACCAGACTAAAAACAGAAGTAATCAAGACCCGCTTAACTTCCCAATCAGGCTGAACAATAAATTGGCCCACCTGAACTCATTGCTGGGCATTGGTGATTTTGAGCCTACAGAGCAGGCCAAGGCCTTCTTGAAAGAAGTTAGTGGTGAAATAGATGAGCAGCTGTTACAGCTCAATGAGGTCATGAAAAATGATGTGCCTGAACTGAATAACCTCATTAAGCAAAAATCAATTGATGCAATCAGGCTTAATGAAGAAAAAGAGGCAGAATAAGCATAAACTGCCATAAACTACACAAAGGCCGCAATAGTACTATTGCGGCCTTTGTGCTATAAGGGCCTTAGTTACCACGGCGGGCTACCAGTACATACAATATTATGCCCAAAAAGGGCACCATAACTACACCAAGCATCCACATCAGTTTGCGGTTGCGCTCCATGGTGCCCTTGGCAATATCATACAAAGCCCAAATAATGGCTGCTATATATATTATAGATAAGACTACTTTCATTTGTTTGAGGTAATTGGGGTTAGTGAATACGGCGTAAATATATAAAAATCCCCTAATTTCTGGCTTTGGGCCTTAGTGTCTGGGCGTTTCTTACTACATTTCTTACTCAAAACAACACCAATACCCAATGAGTGAACAATATAAGCAGGGCATGCTGCGTGATGGCGCCCTTGAGGGCAAAACATTTATAGTAACTGGTGGCGGTACCGGCCTGGGTAAGTCAATGGCTACCTATGCCGCCCAGTTGGGGGCAAACATTGTGATTACCAGCCGCAAGCAACCAGTAATTGATGAAACAGCTGCCGAACTGGATAAAGCAGGCAGTGGCGGTGTGCTGGCCGTGGCCAGTGATGTGCGCGAGTATGATCAAATAGTGGGGGTAATCAAAGCTGCTAATGAAAAGTTTGGTCAGGTTAATGGGTTAATCAACAACGCGGCAGGCAACTTCATTAGCCCCACCGAGCGGCTGTCGCACCGGGCAGTGAACACCGTGCTTGATATTGTGCTCAAGGGCACCAGCAACTTTACCCTGGCTATGGGCAAGCAATGGATTGACAGCAAGCAGCCCGGTGTGATGTTGAATATTGTAACCACCTACGCGTGGACGGGCTCAGCGTATGTAGTGCCCTCTGCCGCCGCCAAGGCTGGTGTGTTGGCCTTAACCCGCTCGTTGGCCATTGAGTGGGCCAAGTACAAAATCAGGTGCAATGCCATTGCGCCGGGGCCGTTCCCTACTGAAGGAGCCTGGAGCCGCCTAATGCCTGGTGATGTAGGTAAAATGTTTAGCCCAGAGAATAAAATACCTGTTGGCCGCTTTGGCGACCACCAGGAGCTGGCCAACCTGGCAGCCTACCTGCTATCTGACTATGCGGCCTACATTACTGGTGAGGTAATTACCATTGATGGGGGCGAGTGGTTAAAAGGCGCCGGCGAATTCAATATGCTTGAGGCCGTAACCCCTGAAATGTGGGATATGCTGGCCCAAACCCGTAAAAAGGGATAAAGATAAAAAAGGAGCGTGAAATATTTACACGCTCCTTTGATCTATACATTATTAACCCGTTGTGCTAATTAATCTTGAGTTGACAAAGTATAAATAAAAAACACGC
>CAZXTW010000139.1:0-11017 GCA_964643525.1 uncultured Roseivirgaceae bacterium | reverse complement strand
GCGGCGCTCATTGTCGTCAATCACAAACAACTCATCGCGGCCATAGCGGGTATCAATAGTCAATTCGGTGGTGGTGAAACGCCGCCCCAGCAATGAATCGTTTTCAGTATTGGGCTGCTGCCTGAAGGCAAACGGAAACAGGGGGTCATACTCTTTATGGCGCACCTCTATGCGTTGCTGAAAGCCCCTGAACAACTGGCGCTGCACGGCTATTCTGTTTTCTACCGCCAAATAGGGCGATACATGGGTGCGGTTACGAATAAAGGCTTCTACGGCGGCAAACTCAGGCAAAAACTCGCTGGTAAGGCCCAGCTGCTCAACATCCTGCCGGCGCCTGAAGCTTACGCTGGTCCAGGGCTCACGGTTCAAAATCAAGTCAAGGTCAGCACCGTACTTATACCGCCTGTCTTCAGTGCCGTAGGCCAGGTAGCCCCTGAACTGCCACTTTTTACTTAAGCTGGCATTGGTACGGAACCCAAACCGAAAGCGGTTACCTTCTACATCATTATTGGCATAGGTTAGTGGGTAAGGGCCCAGGTCAATTTTACCAACGGTTATGTAGCCAAAGGCCACAATCTTCACCACCTCGGTAAGCGTTTTAATGGTAGGCAGGTTGCGTAGTGTATCAATCATGGCATACACATTCACCTCAGTAGGCGTCAGTGGGTCGTGCCGGTGTTCATTCCAGAAGCCTACCTCTTCCATGCGGGCATCTGGGGCTACCTCAATACTCTGTTCGTAAAAGCGGGGGTCTTTGGCCTGGTTCACTACAAAGCCTTTATTAGAGGTATAAAATTTGGCCAGCATACCGGCCGATTTGTTGGTCAACTCGCCCACATCAACCAATACACGGGTTTTTACAGGCAGCCATGGCCCTGCTTCAGTAGGGGCCAGCTCTTGCTGTATCTTAATCTTTTCAATATAGTTCAGGTTGGCCTTTTTATCGATGTACACATCAATTTGCTTTAAGGCCCAGGTGGCCTTGTCAATCCAGATGGTTCCATGAAAAGCCAGGTCCTGCTCACGTTTAGGAAACAGGTCAATGCGGTAACAGAAATGGTCGCCAATATACAGGCTGTCGGTCAGGTCGTATTCATAAAAGCCCTTCCAGCCATCGGCTATGGGCGATACAAAGTCTTTGCTGACAATATTGAGCCAGTTCTGGTAAAAGTTATACTCTTGAAACGACGAGCCAATGAGCTGAGACACCAGGCTGCCATCTTCAATGCCTATACCCGTAATTTTAGTTTTATTGATTTTTTCTTTGATTAGTATAGGGTTGCGGCGGTAGTAATACCTTGACAATGACTCTGATATAAAAATTGGCAGTATGGGTTTGCCATCTTCGCCAGCAATGCGCTCAATGCTGTCAAGTACGGCAGTGATTTTCTTAATGAGTTTGCGCTCTCTGAACTTATCAGTAATGTTATCTACATCAAACTCAATTTTGTTATAGCTTTCGTATTCGTAGGCATCAAGGCTGCGCTTGTCGTTAGTTTTGCGTTGTTGCACCACATTGCGCATAATGGCAAAGGCAGGGTTTTCACCGGCAAGTATTTCTATTTCCTGCAGGTTGACTACATCTTCGGCCAGCTGAAAGTGAATGACCTGTACCTGCCCTTTGGCTACTGGCTTTACCTTGCTTACGTAACCTATGTAAGAAATAGAGATTGAATCTGACGGGCTGTTGGAGGTTAAGGTGTAATTGCCATCAAAATCGGTAGTGGTACCTGTGGTGGTGCCTTGAAATACCACGTTGGCAAACGGAATGGGGTCGCCTGTTTGAGCGTCAGTCACCTTACCAGTTATTTGGGTTTGCTGTGCCTGAAGCGCACTGCATACCATAGTTAAAACCAGTAGACTGACACTGATGAATGCCGGCTTTAGTTGACTCAATTGACTTTTCATAGTTTGTTGCTTTGCATGCGGTTTAGCTCAATAAGCATTCAGCTAATACGGTGAAGCAAGTATTGTACTTAACTGATGTGGTTCCTGAATTCACTGCTTAAAGACAATACTGTTCAGCAAAGGCTTCCGTATTGCAAAACTAAATACAATTACTAACGATTAACGTTGCTTGAAATATTTAATTGAATCTCCTCACCTAAAAACTTTGGGTCTTTTTTAAGCACAAATAAATCTATTACTGCCTTGGGCCGTGCCAGTATTTCACGGGCCACTACTTTTTTAGAATAGCTGAGGGGTAAGTTACGGGCTACGTAAACGTGGGCGTTAATGTCGTAAAAATTACTGATAAACAAAGCCCGGTAGCTATGAAACTTCTGGGTAATGATAATGACGTTGTTCTGGCCAAATATTTTTTTACAGCGCACCACAGAGTCAAGCGTTCTAAAACCAGCATAATCAAGGGTAATGGCTGTTTCAGGCACACCTTTGGCCACCAGGGCGCGCTTCATATCTTCAGGCTCATTATAGTACCGGGTGCGGTTATCGCCACTAAGCAGCAGGTGTTTTACCTTACCGGTTTTATACAAGGTAGCTGCGGCATCAATTCGGTAGGCAAAATAGGGGTTGCTGTACCCTTTTTGGGTGCGCCTGCTGGTACCCAGCACCAGGGCCACTTTACTGTCTGGCAGTTGGTCAAGCGCTTCTATTACCCGGTGTGCTGTGCCCCTAACCACCCATACATTGGTAATAAAGGCAAATAAGGCTACGGCAAACACACAGTAGAAAAAGATTTTAAACAACTTCTTAAACATAGCGGCTTTATTTCTGCCAAAAGCGCTTTTCTAGCAATTCAACGTGCTTGATAATCTTTCTGTACCAGGCCAGGGTAAGCTCATCTTGCGCTGTATTATTTAAACGCCATTGAATATCAGATTGGTGCAATTTAGGTACAATTTTACTTAAAATAATTGCGGTGCTTACTGAAAGGTTTAAACTTTCTGTAAACCCATACATAGGTATGATGAGGTGCTCATCGGCCTGTGCCAGGGCATAATCGCTCAGCCCCTCCCACTCACTGCCCATCACAATGGCCAGCTTCTGGTCAATAGGCAGTGTATCTGGTGTGTGGGCCTCAGCATGTGGCGAGGTGGCCACAATGCGGTACCCCTGCTGGCGCAGGCGGTCATAACATTGTGCTATGGCCTCACTGCCCCCTTGCCACCGGTGCATGCTTACCCATTTTGAGGCCCCACGCGTAACGTAAGGGTTTACATTGTAGCGGTTTTTGTTTTCTACAATGTGCAGGTCCTGTACGCCGTAGCAGTCGCAGGTGCGTATGACGGCGCTGGCGTTGTGCTCTTTGTGAATATCTTCCAGCACCACCGTAAAATGGCGGGTGCGGGTGGCCAGTACCTCAGCAATCCGGTCTTTTTTCTGTTGGCTCACGTGCTCGTCAAGGTAAGCCAGTAACTGCTGGGTGGTAGGTTCAGGGTTGGTCATAGCATGGTTTATAGCCAAAAAGCAAAAACGCGGCCGGGCCGCGTTTTAACAATATTACTATCAGGCAGGTATCAGAACAGCCCCAGCTGTTCATCATTGTCATCGTCTTTGCCGTTGCTGTTTTTACTCACGTTCAGGTCAACAGTACTGCCGGGTGTGTAAGCACTACCTGTGGCAGGCGCATCTGCACTGGCGGCTGTTGATGGTGCCTTAGCGGCGGCCTCCGCTTCTTTTTCAGCGTCGGGGTTATCTACCAAAGTCATCTTCTTTACCTCTTGCGTGGTGAGGCGGTTGCCAATGGCCTTCCAGCCTTTCACATCAATCAGCACGTCAAGGTCATACAGCTTGGTTTCATCACCTTCTTTCGATTTCAGCACCACTTCAATTTGTGGGTGGGCAAAGGTTGACGCCACCACCAGCTTACTGCCTCGGCCTTCGCTAATAAACAGAAACTTCTTACCTACAGAGGTAGTTTCTATTTTAAAGCGCTTCACATACCAGCTTTTGCCGCCACCATCGTAATACACGGCCGATACTACCCTGGCCGCATCAAACTTTTCAATAAGCAACAGGTTGTTGGGCTCATAGCGGTTGGTTAGCTCAAAGGTGGTTAACTCGTACTGCCCGTCTTTGCCTATGGCCAGTATCTTATCATCACCATCAAAATTACCAAGCAGCTTGCCGCGCTTGTCAGTATTGAGGCGGCCCAGTACGGTATCATAATAAATATCTACCCCGCCCAGGGTTGATACCCCCTCGCGCTTGAGGGCTACTTTCCTGATGGGGTAACGCGATACAATATTGCCTTGCGCCCCCCTGCCCTTGATATCCAGCTCGGCAAAGTCATACTCAACCGCCTTTACGCGGGCACGGCTGCTGGCCGCCAGCTGTATGCCCACCACTTCGGCTTCGCCGTTGGGGTTGGCAGTAAAGTAAAGAATTTTGCTGCCTTTTTCACCCCGGGTCAGGTCATACTGCTTGTCGCGGGTAAATGATTGTAGCTGAAAGCGCTTGGCCCGTGAGCGCCCCGTGGTGCCATCGCGGTAAAGCAGGTTATACACCATGCGGTCGTCGTTTTTCTTCACCACCCCCACATACAAAACATCTTTGCCCACAAACACCTTATCGGCAATGCGCACCACCACCATGGTACCATCACCTTTAATGCAAACAATATCGTCAATGTCAGAGCAATCGCTCACAAACTCGTCCTTCTTCAAGCCGGTGCCAATAAAGCCGTCTTTGCGGTTAACATACAGCTTGGCATTGTTGGCTGCCACTACCGTAGCCGTAATGTTGTCAAAGGGCTTAATCATGGTTTTACGCTCGCGCCCTTTGCCGTACTTTTCAAGCAGCTGCTGGTAGTATTGAATGGCAAACTCGGTGAGGTGGGCCAGGTTATACTCTGTTTGCTTCAGCTCTTCTTCCAACTTACGCATCAGCTCATCGGCCTTAAAGCTGTCAAAGCGCGAAATGCGCTTGATCTTAATCTCGGTAAGCTTTATAATGTCATCGCGCGTAATTTCACGGTAAAACTGTGGCTTGTACGGGTCAAGGCCTTTGTCTATCGTTTCAATTACGGCTTCCCACGTTTCGCACTCTTCAATATCGCGGTAAATGCGGTTTTCTATAAATATCTTCTCTAGTGAGGCAAACAACAGCTTTTCAAGCAGCTCGCCGCGTTTAATTTCAAGCTCACGCTTGAGCAGGGCTACGGTTTGCTTGTTGTTAATGCGCAGCACCTCACTTACCCCTAAAAAGTGAGGCTTGTCGTTAATAATGATACAGGCATTGGGCGAGATTGACACCTCACAGTCAGTAAAGGCATACAACGCCCCTGTGGTAATATCGGGCGATTGGCCAGCCGCCAACTGCACCTGTATTTCAACATCTTTGGCTGTATTATCAACTACCTTCTTGATTTTAATCTTACCCTTATCATTGGCTTTAATGATAGAGTCAATCAGGCTGGTAGTGGTGGTGCCGTAGGGTATGTCTTTAATAACAAGGGTTTTCTTGTCAAGCTCTTCAATGGTAGCCCGCACCCTGATTTTGCCGCCCCGTTTGCCATCGCCATAGTCAGAAACGTCAATCAGGCCACCCGTATAAAAATCGGGGTACAGCTCAAAGGCCTCCCCTTTCAGGTCAGCAATGCAGGCATGCAACAACTCAATAAAGTTGTGCGGCATTATTTTGGTGCTCAAGCCAACGGCAATACCTTCTACCCCTTGAGCCAGCAGCAAAGGGAATTTTACAGGTAACGTTACCGGCTCGCGCTTGCGGCCATCGTACGACAGCTGCCACTCGGTAGTTTGCGGGTTAAAGGTAACATCAAGGGCAAATTTTGAGAGGCGGGCCTCAATATACCTGGGTGCGGCGGCACCATCGCCCGTGCGTACATCGCCCCAGTTGCCCTGGGTGTCTATCAGCAGGTCTTTCTGGCCCAGGTTCACAATGGCATCGGCAATAGAGGCATCACCGTGTGGGTGGTACTGCATGGTTTGCCCAATGATATTGGCCACCTTATTGTACCTGCCATCGTCCATTTCTTTCATGGCGTGCAGTATGCGGCGCTGCACCGGCTTAAAGCCATCTTCAATGGCCGGCACGGCACGCTCAAGTATTACGTAACTGGCATAATCCATAAACCAGTTTTCGTACATACCCGAAATAAGCACCTGACCGCTCATGGGGTCATCGGGCACCAGCCCGCCACCATCTTCCTGGCTCAATTGGTCAACCTGTTCGTCTCTTTCTTCCTGGCCTTCACCCGGAAGCCCCTCTGCACCGTCCTGTCCGTTATTCGTATTCATGTAGTACTATAGTATTGTCTGTTTTGCCTGGCACCTAGGTATTACAGTAATTAAACCACCCCGGCCTAACCAGCGGAAGGCATATTAATTATTAACTATTAATTATCCATTATCAACTCACCTCCACCAGGTCTTTCTCTACCTTCAGGTGGTCAATGATAAACTCCTGCCTTTCGGGGCTGTTTTTGCCCATAAAAAAGCGCAGCAGCTTGGCTATTTTTGTTTCTTTATTAAGCAGTACCGGCTCCAGGCGGATGTCTTCCCCGATGAAGCCACCAAACTCATCGGGCGATATTTCACCCAAACCTTTAAAGCGTGTAATCTCAGGTTTGTTGCCCAGCTTGGCTACGGCCTTTTGCTTTTCTTCTTCATTGTAGCAGTAAATGGTTTCTTTTTTGTTGCGCACCCTAAACAGCGGGGTTTCAAGAATAAACACATGCCCCCCTCTGATCAGGTCAGGAAAAAACTGCAAAAAGAAGGTAAGCAACAGCAGGCGGATGTGCATGCCGTCAACATCAGCATCAGTAGCAATTACTATTTTGCGGTAGCGCAGGCCATCTATACCATCTTCAATATTCAGTGCATGTTGCAGCAGGTTAAACTCTTCATTTTCATACACCACCTTTTTACTCAGGCTGTAGCTGTTCAGTGGTTTACCCCTTAAGCTAAAAACGGCCTGCGTCTGCACATCGCGGCTTTTGGTAATAGAGCCACTGGCCGAGTCGCCCTCGGTGATGAATATCATCGTTTCGCTGCGGTTATCGCCTTTGTTGTCATTGTAATGCACGCGGCAGTCGCGCAGCTTTTTGTTGTGCAGGTTGGCTTTCTTGGCCCTGTCGTTGGCCAGCTTCTTAATACCGGCAATTTCTTTGCGCTCTCTTTCAGACTGCAATATGCGCTTTTGCAGGGCATCGGCTGCATCTGGGTGCTTATGCAGGTAATCGTCAAGGGCCTTCTTTACAAAGTCGTTCACGAAGGTGCGCATGGTAGGCCCTTTGGGGGCTACGTTAAGCGAGCCCAGCTTGGTTTTGGTTTGTGATTCAAATACAGGCTCTTGCACACGCACGGCAATGGCCCCAACTATGCTGGCTCTAATATCAGTGGCATCATAGTTTTTGTTGTAAAACTCACGCACGGTTTTCACTACGGCCTCGCGCATGGCAGCCAGGTGGGTACCGCCCTGTGTAGTGTACTGGCCGTTTACAAATGAATAATACTCTTCACCATACTGGTCGTTATGGGTCAGGGCCAGCTCAATGTCTTCACCTTTTAAATGTATAATGGGGTAGCGCAGGCGCTCTTCGTCTGTTCTGCGGGCCAGCAGGTCTTTCAGGCCATTGGCCGAGTGGTACTTCTTGCCATTAAAATTAATGGTAAGGCCGGCGTTCAGGAAGGCGTAGTTCCAGATCTGGTTGTCGAGGTACTCAGGTATAAAATGAAAGTTCTTAAATACGGCTGCATCAGGCTCAAAAACAGTTTTGGTGCCGTTGCGGTCGTTGCAGGCCTCAATGGGGGTTTCCTGAATAAGCTTGCCCTGCTTAAACTCTGCCATTTTGGTTTGCCCATCGCGGTAGCTTTGCACCTTAAAATAATTGCTCAGGGCATTTACTGCTTTGGTACCCACGCCGTTCAGGCCTACTGATTTCTGAAAGGCCTTTGAATCGTACTTACCCCCGGTATTCATTTTTGATACACACTCAATTACCTTACCCAGGGGTATGCCCCGGCCAAAGTCTCTGATTTCAACCCGGTGCTCAGAAACACGCACGTTAATGGTGCGCCCGTGGCCCATCATGTGCTCATCAATGCTGTTGTCAATAATCTCTTTTACCAGCACATATATCCCATCGTCAGTGGCAGAACCATCACCCAGCTTACCTATGTACATACCAGGGCGCAGCCTGATGTGCTCGTCCCACTCTAACGACCTGATATTGTCTTCGGTATAGCTCACTTCTTGTTTAACAGCCATTGTATTGTATTGTCAATCAATAAATAATTCAGGTAAAAAGCCCGATTGGTGCACTGTGTGCCTACCACCCGGTGCTATGGGGTTCAGCCTGGTTTATTGAACCAGCAAAAACAGGTGCTGGTGGCTTAAAGCCCAAAAGCTTCCATCAAGCAATAATAAAAACAATTTCAATAGGCCGCAAATAGTGCATAACACAGTATTAACGGGGGTTATTGGGCATTTTTATTGCACTATTTAAATACTTGCCAAGGACTATAAAGCCAATAATAAGCCTTGTTTACATAGGCTTAACACACCACACATCAAGTAGTGCTTTAAACTACCTGGTAGCATTATTGGTATAACAGGCCGTTGCGGCTTAGCTAAGCCCTTTTCATAAACACCCCAACCAATAGCAGCATCCACAGCCCAATGAGGCCAAAACCAAAATAAATTAACCAGCCAAAAGCATTGGGGTTAAAATGTGCCGGGTTGTTGTAAATACCAATAAAGGCCACCGCCAGTACAATAAAAATATTCAGCACCACCTCAAAGCTGCGCAACCAGTTAAGCAAACGGCCTTTAAAATAGTCGCTTTTAAACAGGCCACCGCTGGTTACAGGAATTTTCTTTAACAGGGCCACCAGTACAATTAAAAATACATTTACCAGCATAAATACGCCCAGCACCAAATAAAAAAAGCTGTCTTTCTCTAACGTAGTGGCGTTGCCGGCATCACCCACCAGCACCTGCACCACTGCCGGCATATAACTGTGTACGGTTAATGTAGCAATTAAAAACAGGGCGAATGATATGGCCCTAATCACGATCAATACCTTATCCATTTCATTTACGGGGTTAGCGGTTGGCGCTTGCCATGGTACTGCAACCCTTGCAGGGTGCGGCAGGTTCCCATGGGCTGCCAAATAAGGGGGGCAAAGATACATCGTGGCAACTAATTAAGCACCCTCATGGCCACCCCATGTGGGGCATCACCCAAAAGCGGGGGTTTTTACCCCTGGGCATTACCTTTCGTCAAAAAACAGTTGATTACCAGGCTCAGGTTATCGAAAA
Source organism: uncultured Roseivirgaceae bacterium (assembly GCA_964643525.1). Lineage (GTDB taxonomy): Bacteria > Bacteroidota > Bacteroidia > Cytophagales > Cyclobacteriaceae > CAZXTW01. Next base: position 1,771 of record CAZXTW010000139.1, on the reverse strand, counting down.
TAGTTGCAACCAAATTACCACCATGTACCTTCAAAGCCATGCATTGGAAAAGCATCATACTACTATTTGGCGTGTTTCAGGGCCTATTATTGTTGTTGGCTCTGCATCAAATAGAACATAAAAACAAAAGGGCCAACCGCATTTTAGAGGTGTTTCTGTTAGTGATTACAGTTACCCTGCTGTGCCGTGTTGGCTTTGACCCGCTCATTATCCGCACTCTGCCCCATTTGGTGTTTCTCACAGATGTGCTCATCTTTTTATTTGGCCCCCTGTTGTATACCTACATCCGTGCGCTGCACAACAAACCCCTGGTGGGCCGCAGGCTGTGGTGGCATTACCTGCCTGCTGCCGGGCATACCCTGCTTATTATTCCGTTTATGTTCAACTCGGCCCATACGCTGCTTACGGTTTACCTGCAGCCCGACCATTGGAGCATGAAGTACCTCTGGCTGGTGGTTGAAACGCTGGCCTTATTACATAACTGGGTTTACCTGGTGGTAATTTACCGCTTTATGCAGCGCCATAAGGGCAACAGCCCCCAGGGGGCCAATGCCTACCTGGGCACCATTGTGGTGGTCATGGCGGCTTCTTTTAGCTGCTGGACGTACGGGTATGCCAATTACTTTATTGACCTGCCCCACCTGCCCTACGTCAATTATTTTGTTTCGTGGGCACTGCTGTCGTTGTTAACGTATGGGCTGGGCTATTTTGCCATTACCAACCGGGCATTGTTTCAGCTGGCCGTGGTACAAGAGGCTACCACTTTTGTGCTCAAGGCCACCCCTATACAAAAGTACCAGCACTCGCAACTGAGTGATGCGGCGGTGGCCGATTACAAAGCACAACTGCTGGCTATTATGGAACAGGAACAGCCTTACCTTGACCCCAGCCTGACGCTAAACCAGCTGGCCGAGTTGTTGGGGGTAAGCAGCCACGCCCTGAGCCGCATTATTAATGAGGGCTTTGGCAAGCACTTTCATGATTTTGTGAATGACTACCGCATTGCCTACTTTTTGCAGCAGGCCACCGACCCTGAAAAGAAGCAGTTTACCCTGTTTGCCCTGGCGCTTGACTCAGGTTTTAACACCAAAGCCACCTTTAATAAGGCTTTTAAAAAAGTAAAAGGCACTACCCCCTCGGCCTATTTAAAGGCGCAAAAAGCTGAGGACTGAGGTACTAACAACTAAAAAGGCATTGCTGTAGCCGCAACGCCTGTGTATTTAAAAACCAGCAGGCTTACCGCCCGCTATTGTTTATAGCAAACAGTTATTGGTTTATTTAGCCTGGGCTCTAATGGCTTGTACCCGTTCAAGACTTAAGCCAGTTATAGAAACAATAGCACTGTTATCATAACCCAGTTGAATGCAGTTATGGACAATGGCCAGACTCAAGTTTTCTTTTTCTTCTGCCTTTCCCGCAGACCTACCTCTGGCTTCCCCGTACTCAATGGCTTTGCGTTGTAGCATTTCTGTCATTCCCATAGGTTGTGGTATGTTTAATTCTTCTATAACGCTTGCTTCAAATTTAAGCTTAAATGCCCGATCCTGCTCTACCGGCAGGTCGTCATAAGTAGTCATTTAATCCAAGGTTGAGCAGGGTATGTACTGGCAATCGGTACTCAACATACATTATCATTGTTAGCTTACAAAATGTAAAGCCATATTCTATTGATTTAGTATGGGCAAGGCCCATAAAAACTTCAGAAAGAAGTGATACCCCAATGGTCATGTCAAAGAAAGGAATGGAGCTATTGCAGTAGCTCACCAGAGGT
>CAZXTW010000138.1:0-11026 GCA_964643525.1 uncultured Roseivirgaceae bacterium | reverse complement strand
AATCAGTATTAAAGGTTAAATCAAGTACAGTACGGGGGTTAAGGGCCCACTTCACATCGCCACCCAGTTTAAAATCGCCAGTTGAGCGGTTGGCACCATCGGCATTAATGTCGTCATACTGGTACAGCATATAGGGCTCTATGCGCACATTGGCCCCCGGGGGTGGTACCTCAATGCCTGTTAGTTTGGCGGCGTACGTCATGCGGTAGGGCGTAAACGACTGCGGTATGGGCGGAAAGGTAGACACCTCAATGTCTCGCCGGGCATAACGCACCAGGGTTACCCCCCACTCTACCGGTTTACCGGCCTCTGGCATATCATACCGCAAAGAGGCAAACGGTATGGCAAACTCGGCTGTGTAGCCATTGCTGGTGCGTTGCGTTCTGACACGCCACAGGGTGTTCCAGCCCCCATCAAACACATTGCCGTTAAAATTCTGTAAGTCGCGCTGGTTGCCATAAGGCGTGGTTTGAAACACCTGAGCATACTGTTTCAGGTTCTGGGGGTCAAGGGCAACGCCAAAAATATCATTTTCGCCCCATGAAAAGTCACGGCGCAGGTCTTGCACACGAATGCCTTGAATCCCTACAGAATCATGACAATAGGCGCCCACATACAGGTATTTGTCGTCATACAAAAAGCGCACTGTTGTTTGGTACTTAATGGCACCGCCCTGGCGTGGCTCTTGCCTGAAAAAATCGGTTACGGTAGGTGCCTGCTGCCACTCGGGCTCATCTAACCGCCCGTTCACCACAATATTGGTGTTGGTACGGATGGCCTGCACCTCTACGGGTACTTCAGGGGGTTGAAAGTTCTCAGCATCCTGCGCAAGGGCTGGGGCTGCCAGCAACAGCAACAGTAGCAGTACTACCCAGGTTATGCTGCTTATATGGTTCATAGGGGCCAATCGTCAACAAACTGGTTGCCAGCCTGCATGCCTGCCACCTCAAGGTCAGTCAACAGGCAGGCATCAAGTGCAGTGGTAATGCCGGCCTTATCCATATCCTGGCCAATAAACACCAGCTCGTTCATACGGTCGCCCCATTGTTGGTGCCACTTGGCCTGAATCGCATCCTGGTCTTCAACATAAGCCTCGTGCATGGCACGTTGCTTTAACGACAGGCTGGCCCACCAGCGGCCATAAACTTCTGCCTTTAACGAGTCGCCTGCCTGGCTCCATAAAATGGCTTGGTCGGGCCGCGAAGCCAGCCAGAACACGCCCTTGCTGCGCATCACTGTGGCAGGAAAATCCTGGCTCACATAATCTAAAAAACGCCCCGGGTGCATGGGCCTGCTGTTGCGGTACACAAATGACCCTATGCCATACTCTTCAGTTTCAGGGCTGTGGGCAATGCCCTTCTGGGCCAACTCAAGCTCTTTTTGCCAACCGGCAGACTGTTCGGCCACCTCGTAATCAAACAGGCCGGTGTTTAATATGGTCTTGGGGTCTATTTTGCCGTAGCTGGCACGCACTATTTTGGCCGTAGGGTTGAGCTTGTGAAGCATGCCCTCAAGCAGCCCCAGCTGGCCCTCAGTAACCAGGTCGGTTTTATTCAATATAATAATATTGGCAAACTCTACCTGGTCAGTCAGCAAATCAACAATACTGCGCTCGTCGTCTTCATCGGCCGTCATGTCACGGTCTTGCAGGCTATCGGCACTGCCAAAGTCTTTAAAAAAGTTAAACGCATCAACCACCGTTACCATGGTATCAAGCTGGCTAAACTTGGTCAGGTCATACAGCTCATCGCCAGTGGCAAATGAAAACGTTTGTGCTACAGGTATGGGTTCTGAAATGCCAGTGCTTTCAATGAGCAGGTAATCAAACCGCCTCATCTTGGCCAGCTTTTCTACCTCAATCATCAAATCTTCGCGCAGGGTGCAGCAAATGCAGCCGTTGCTCATCTCTACCAGCTTCTCTTCTGTGCGTGATAGTTTGGCGCCGTTGGCTATGAGCTTTTCGTCAATGTTTACCTCGCTCATGTCGTTTACAATCACGGCCACCTTTAAACCTGCCCGGTTGTTAAGCACATGGTTTAACAGGGTGGTTTTGCCTGCCCCTAAAAAACCACTCAACACGGTTACAGGTAGTTTTTTCTTTTTCCTTATTAAGTTAATCATAGAGAATATATAGATGGCTCAATAAGCTTGCGCACAGTTGTTCAAGACCTGCACCTACAAGCAGCCATAGTTGTTTATTGAAGTGTTTGCCTTGCAATCAGGCCACACACCATACATATAGGTATACAACCTGAATGGTACCAGCAATATAAAAAGGAGCAGGCGGCAATGCAACCAAATTGCATTAAGTGGCGCCCTATTGGTATGAGCAGCTTATGAGCAACTTTATAGGGTGTTGAGCCAGGCCACTAACAGGCTATTGCATGGTGGCAAGGGTGCGGTTTATGCGCTGGTTAAAGGCTATAGAAATAACCCCACCCAGCACGTAGGTCACGGCCACGCCAATGAAAATGCCTGGAATTTCAAACAGTGCCTTGCCCAGGTAAATAGCAGGCAGGCCCAGCGCCAGCATTTGCACTACAATAATAAGTGAGGCCTGAAGCGGCTTGTTAATGGTGTTGAGGTGGCTGTTAATTACAGCCAGCACGCCGTTTAGGCCAAAGCCCGCTGGTACAATCCACAAATAAAGCCGCACCCCCTCAATAACAGTGGCGTTGTTGTTAAACACCCCTGCAATGGGGGTAGCAAACAGGGCCAGTATGCCCCAGGCTACCAGGCCCCATAAAAAGGCAAACCAGCTGCTGAGGTTTACTGCTTCTTTTACGCGGTCAATACGGCCTGCCCCCAGGTTTTGCCCTACAAAGGGCCCAATAGAGGCTGCCGTAGCAAAAATGATGGCATTGGCCAGAAACTCAATGCGGCTGCCAACGCCAAAAGCTGCCACGGCCGACTCGCCAAAGCTGGCCAGCAGCGCAGTAATAACCCCATTGGCAATGGGCACCACCAGGCGGGCCAGCCCAGAGGGTAAGGCTATGAACAAGATGCTGCGCCAGCACCCGGCCAGCACCTTGCGGGTGGGTATTTCAAAGGTAATGAGCTTTTCGCGCCTGATTAGAATGTAAAACGACAGCACCATGGTCAGGGCGCGCGATATGGCTGTGGCTATGGCTGCCCCCTTGAGGCCCATGGCAGGTAAGCCAAAGTAGCCGAAAATAAGGATGGGGTCAAGCACGGCATTGACCAATACCGCAAACAGCATAATATAAGTAGGCGTTTGGGCATCGCCAGTGGCGCGAATGGCACTGTTGCCTACAAAAGGTACTGAAACAAAAAACAGGGCAAAGTACCAGATGCTCAGGTACTGGCCAGCCATGGTTACCGTAGCCCCATCAGCCCCCAGCAGGCGCAGGGTAGGCTCAACCGTTAACGAGCCTATAGTTACAAAAATACCTGTAAGCACCAGGGTAAGGGCAATACTGTCGGTAGTTTCGCGGGCTGCCTTTTTGCGGTCGTTCTTGCCAATGCTGCGCGCAATCAATGCCGTGGCCCCTATACCTATGCCCTGTATAATACTGAACACCACCATAATTACCGGAAAGGTAAAGCTGAGCGCGGCCAGCTCTGTTTTACCCAGCTTGCCCACAAAGTAGGTGTCTATCAGGTTAAACGCTACCATGCTAATAATGCCCAGCATCATGGGCAGGGCCAGCTGCAATAACTTGCGGGGTATGCTGCCAGTAGTAAGGTCGCGTTTGTTGGTACTCATATATTGCCCCTGGGGCGGTTAGTTAGCTAAAAAGTTGACTACCTGCTCAATAACAGCTTGTGTGCGCAGTATTCTAAAATGCCCGGTACCCTGCACGGTAACAAACTTAGAGTTGGGCCAGTTGCGCTGCACGTTTTTTGCACGCTCAATGGGTATAATACGGTCAGCCTCATCATGTATAATCAACCCTTGCTTCACATTAATCTGCTTCACAAAATCGCTTACATTCATGGTAGTAACGGCCACCCCGGTTTCCTGCTCTAACTTAGCAATCAGCCGTTGCTTTACCTTTTCGCTTATACCGGTAAACTGGGCCACATCGTTAATTCGTTCTGAAAAGCGGTCGGGCGTGGTTAACATCAGGTACTTATCAATATGTATATCAGGGTTGTTATACAGTGAATAAGTGGTGGCCACCCCACCAAATGAGTGGCTTACCAGTTTTGATGCCTTAAACCTTTTAATGAGCACACCTACCAGCTCGTTAAACTCAAACAGGCTGGTTTTGCCCTTGCTGCTAAAGCCATGCGAGGGGCCATCAAAGGCGTGCACAGTATAGTTTTTAGCCCGCAGGGCATCAACCAAATCAGCAAAGTTACCGGCCTGTCCCTCCCAACCGTGGATTAACAGTACTTGATCAGGGCCGCCTGCCCAGGTATACAACTGGATGCTAAAATCACCAAAAGGCAGGGTTTCTTTCTGTGCCTGGTCTAACACTTCAAGTTCATGCGCGCGCAGCTTTTTTACCTGTGGTGAGGTAAGCTGGTTATAGGCAAAAGACACAATTTGATTAGGAAAAATAGCCGATGCGGCCTTAACCAATGATTTGTTCATTTTATGGAACGGTTTACTGACGCTTTAACAAAGAGTGGGTACATGCCAACGTGCCTGTAAGTTACAACTACCCCATTGAACAGCAAGTTATAACCGCAGTTCATCAACAATATCTTGCCCCTTAACTAAAATGAAGCGGCACTATTATTCGCTCTTCAATGTTTAAACATTAAATTAGCAGCCATGTATTGCTAACACCTTATGAAACGCAGTAAATTCTTAAAGCTAATGGGTTTAAGCCCAGCTATTTTCACTATGCAGAACTTATCAGATTTACAACAGCTGGCCAACAGCCTGGCTGTTACAGATAAAATGCCGGCCCTGTTTTTGGGCCACGGTAGCCCAATGAATGCCATTGAAGAGAACCAGTTTACAAAAAGCTTTCGCGAGGTGGCCAAAAGCATACAACCTGCCCCCAGGGCCATTATTTGTGTGTCGGCCCATTGGTTTACCAAAGGCACCAGAGTAACCGCTGTTAATATGCCCAAAACCATTCACGACTTTTATGGCTTTCCTCAGGAACTGTTCAAGGTACAGTACCCGGCACCAGGCCACCCCGCGCTGGCGCAGGAAACTGCCCAACTGCTGGGCGACTACCATGCCACCCTTGACCATGAATGGGGGCTAGACCACGGGGCATGGTCAGTCATAAAGCATATGTACCCCGAGGCCAATATACCGGTGCTGCAGCTTAGCATAGACTCTACCAAGCCTGCCCCCTACCACTATGAGCTGGCCACCCGGCTTAAAGCGTTGCGGCACAAAGGCATACTGATTATTGGCAGTGGCAATATTGTACACAACCTGCGTATGATTGACTGGGCCAATATGAACAAAGATGATTATGGCTATGATTGGGCCGCCGAAGTAAGAACCGCTGTAAACCGATGCATACTTGACCATGACTACCAGCCTTTACTCAATCACCACAAGCAGGGCAGTGCCTGGGCCAATGCCATACCCACGCCAGACCATTTTTTGCCCTTAATTTATACACTGGGCATGCAGGATAAAGGCGAAGCACCCAGCCTGTTTAATGACAAGCTGTTAGGTGGCAGCATTAGCATGACATCAGTACTGGTGCATTAAAAGCCTGCCTAACCAGAAGATACTCAATAGTTTTACTGCCAGGTATTGGCAACAAGGGCTTTATTGAAGAGCTTTACCGTATATTCTAAACCTTAGTTATAACATGGATTTAGCCAGAAACAAAGAAAACGCCATTGCTTTTTACCGCATGGCCTACGAGGGTAACCCCAAAAAGGCGGTTGAGCTGTATGTGGGCAACCAATACATTCAACACAACCCCGATGTGCCCGATGGCCCTGAAGGGTTTATTGCTTATTTTGAGCGCATGCAAAGTGAATACCCTGACAAGTCAATCAAGTTTGTACGGGCCATGGCAGAAGGCGACCTGGTGGCCCTGCATACCCACCAACAATGGCCTGGTAATGACCAGTATGTAACCATGGACTTTTTGCGGTTTGATGACCAGGGCAAAATTGTTGAGCATTGGGATGCCATACAGCAAATACCAGATTCAATGGCCCACAACAACGGGATGGTATAAGCCAGCATTCAAGTAGGCCTAAAGCTTATTTACCTGCAGGTGGGGGTGGTTGGCTGGCACGGCAATTCTGAAGGCTATAAAGAAAAACAAAGGGTTGGGCAGCCAGTATACCCACCCAAGCATGGGGTATTTGGTGCCGTTTTGGCCTTTAAAATGGTACCAGAAGTAAATGAACTTATAGGGGCAAAAGCCAGGCACACCTGCAAACCGAAACCCTTTGGTAATAAGGTATTTTTTAGCAATGTAGTAGTTGCCTTCAAAAAGCAACATGCCCCAACCTTTTGGGCCTTTGGCAATACACTCGCCCGTGGGGGTGTGGATTATTTCAATAGTTGCGTTACTTGCCATAGGGCTAAAACCAAATGATGCCGCAAGTATACCGCATAGGTTTGACTACTATGGGTTGGTAGCCGACACTGCCTTGCTAATTTTTAGTGTCCTGGTTGAGGTATTTCATAAATAACGACGACGAATCAACAAAGTTAAGGGCATTGGCCTGGGGCAGCTTTTCTGACAGGCTGCGCCTGCAAGGGGGCTTTTGGCGGGCCAGCAGGTGGGCATCGCAATTAATTAAGGTGTTGGCTATGTGGTTGCCCCTGTCAGAAATAAAAGCCTGCTGAAAGCGCTTTTGGTACAATTTGTATGATAGGGCCGCCAATGCGGCAAAAAAAGCGACCAGGCATTCGTTGTCAGTCTGGTAGGTCTTCAGGCTGGCTTCTGTTTGCTCACTAAAGGTTGTGCCAGTATAAAATGTCCAAAGCTTTTGCACATCGGCCAGGTGGGTTTGCTCTGAAAGGTACAGAATGTCTGTTTTAAACTTGGTTGAAACAACAAACGCACAACCAGATACCAGCGCGCGTACGGCCGACTTAAACTCTTCAATGTACGAAGGCATAATGTGCAGCCCGGGCGCACTTTTGCCTTGCACAGTAATGAGGTGCATCATAATTTTTGGGTTAACGATCTGCTCACAAAAACAACAAAGGGTTTCATAATGAAACCCTTTGTTTAATATACAATAATATTATGATGAGTACCAGTGTTTTGGCACCTATTACACCCTGTGGTGCGGCAATTACTTCAGATCAAAGCGGTCAAGGTTCATTACCTTGGCCCAGGCAGCTACAAAATCGTTCACAAACTTTGTAGACCCATCGGCACTGGCATATACCTCTGCCAGCGCACGTAGCTGTGAGTTTGAACCAAAAACCAGGTCGGCACGTGTGGCAGTCCACTTCACGGCACCTGTGCTGCGGTCGCGGCCTTCAAACTCAGCCTCTGAGCCGTCAATGCCGTTCCAGGCAGTGCTCATATCAAGCAGGTTCACAAAAAAGTCGTTCGTAAGCGTTTCGGGCTTATCAGTCAGTACACCATGGCTGCTGCCACCAAAGTTGGCATTCAATACGCGCAGGCCACCTACCAGTACAGTCATTTCCGGGGCCGAAAGGCTTAGCAGGCTGGCTTTGTCTAGCAGCAGCTCTTCAGCATGGCGGTCCTGGTTAGGCTGCTGGTAGTTGCGGAAGCCGTCTGCCTTAGGCTCAAGCACACCTACTGAATCAACATCGGTCATATCTTGTGAAGCATCGGTACGGCCAGCACTAAATGGTACGCTTACGTTCTGGCCTGCTTTTTTAGCAGCGGCCTCAACAGCAGCGTTACCGCCCAGCACAATCAAATCTGCCAATGATACCTGCTTGCCACTGTTGGCCGCATTGAACTTGTCTTTAATGCCCTCAAGGGTAGAAAGTACAGTGGCCAGTTGCTCGGGCTGGTTTACTTCCCAGCTGCTTTGCGGGGCCAGCGCAATGCGGGCACCATTGGCACCGCCACGCTTATCAGAATCGCGGTAGGTAGAGGCTGACGACCATGCAGTGTATACCAGCTGTGCTATGGTCAGGTCAGAGGCCAGTATCTGGTCTTTCAGGGCGTTAACGTCGGCGTCGTTAATTGGCTCACCCTCTACAGCAGGCACAGGGTCTTGCCAAACCAGCACTTCGCTGGGCACCTCTTTGCCTAAATAGCGTGACAAGGGGCCCATATCTCTGTGCGTTAACTTGTACCAGGCCCTGGCAAAAGCATCGGCCAGCTGTTCTGGGTTTTCATGAAAGCGCTTAGATATCTTCAGGTACTCCGGGTCAGTTATCAGGGCCAGGTCGGTGGTGGCCATCATCGGGGCATGGCGCAGGTTGGGGTCGTGGGCATCAGGCACGGCATCGGCCGCAGCACCGTTTTTGGGCTTCCATTGCTGGGCACCGGCAGGGCTTTTGGTCAGCTCCCATTCGTGGCCAAACAGGGTATCATAATAGCTGTTGTCCCATTGGGTGGGGGTGGGCGTCCAGGCACCTTCCAGGCCACTGGTAATGGTGTTTACACCGTTGCCGCTGCCCATGGTGTTTTTCCAGCCAAAGCCCTGCTGCTCAATGCTGGCTCCTTCAGGCTCAGCACCTACAAACTGGCCGGGGTCGCCAGCGCCGTGTGTTTTGCCAAAGGTGTGGCCGCCGGCAATCAGTGCCACGGTCTCTTCGTCGTTCATAGCCATACGGCCAAACGTTTCGCGAATGTCTCTGGCAGATGCCATGGGGTCGGGTTTGCCGTTAGGGCCTTCAGGGTTTACATAAATCAAACCCATTTGTACTGCCCCCAGGGGGTTGGCCAGCTCACGGTCGCCACTGTAGCGCTCGTCGCCCAGCCACTCAGTTTCAGGGCCCCAGTAAATATCGCCTTCGGGCTCCCACACATCTTCGCGGCCTCCGGCAAAACCAAACGTTTTAAAGCCCATTGACTCAAGGGCCACGTTACCAGTTAAAATCATCAGATCGGCCCATGACAGCTTATTGCCATACTTTTGCTTAATGGGCCACAGCAGCCTGCGGGCTTTGTCAAGGTTGCCGTTGTCAGGCCAGCTGTTCAGGGGGCCAAAACGCAAAGTACCTGACGAGGCGCCCCCGCGGCCATCGGCAATGCGGTAGGTACCGGCACTGTGCCAGGCCATTCTGATAAAGAACGGGCCATAGTGACCATAATCCGCCGGCCACCAGTCTTGCGAGTCGGTCATTAAATCATGCAAATCCTGCTTTACAGCATCAAGGTCAAGGCTCTTAAACGCTTCAGCATAGTTAAAGCCCTCTTCCATGGGGCTGCTTACTGAAGGGTTCTGGTGTAAAATTTTTAGGTTCAGTTGGTTGGGCCACCAGCTGGCATTAGAGAATGCACCGGCAGCAGTGTGCCTGTGCGACGCTTCTAAGAATGGGCACTTACCAGCGCCGTTAGAAGATGTGTGGTTTTCCATTGTTTAGAAAGGGTTATGTAGTATGGATAATATTTTAATTGCTTAGCAGTGGTGCGCCAATAGGCACCAGGCCTTGCCCAGCAGGGCAAAACCAATAGATTGTATGTAGGACGGGTAGTAATAAAGGTATTGGGCTTAAATATATTTATTTTACACAAATATTGTTTGTTACAACCTATTGATCAAATAGATATTAAGTAATGAGTTATTTATAAAATAAATCAGTAATTCTAAACAACTTAAACCATGGGGCTTAAAACCTATTTTGTTAGCCACCCCAGGCAGCTTTTATTGGCCGATGGCCTTGGTACCGTGGCCTTAATTGAACTTAAAGTAAGTAAGGAATTAGGCTAGCTGTATTATGAAGAAGACAAAAAATAAGGGCAATGCCAGCGCTGTGCGCATCACACTACCCTATTTTACTAAATACTACCTATTACCTGTAAAGTTGCCTTACTGCTGTGCCAGCAGTTGCCCTTTAAGCGTGGTTAGCTTTAAAGAGGTAATGAGTACATCTGCCTGTAGGTTAAATATGGTTGTTTCAGCACTTAGCAGTGCGTTTTGCGTATCGCGCAAATCAAGCGAGCTTACCTTACCGTTATAAAAGCGCTCTTCTGTGCGCCTGTAGTTTTCTCTAAAGGTTTCAATGTTTTGTTGCTCACGCTGTAGTTGCTCTATTAACAACACCAGGTTGTTCTGTTCTTTAACTGCGTTGGCCACCAGGCGGCTTTCAACCTGTTGCTGGGCATATTGCTGTGCCTCACGTTGCAGCCTGGCACCCTGTATATTGCGCTTTGTTTTGCCCCCGTTAAATAGGTTGTAGCTTACCCCTACCCCAACGGTATACCCCAGGGTTTCCAGCTCGGCCAGCTGCTGTAAATCATTGGTTTGGTTTAAGTAGCCGTAATTGGCAAAGGCATTGACCTTGGGCAGGCGTTGGGCATTGGCCAGCCTGTACTGGGCATCGGCCACTGATACCCCTACCCTGCTTAGCTGTATTTCAGGGTTATTGGTAAGCACAGCCATTTTTAACGCTTCAGTTTCTAAGGGGGCTACGGGCTGGTAGGCCACTGTTACCCTGTACTTTGTTTCAGCATCAATGCCCATGAGGTAATTCAGGTCACGCTTCAGGTTATTTTTTGCCACCAGCACCTGATCAAGCAATGAGCGGTCCTGGTTCAGGTCGGTTTTGGCCTGCAACACCGCCAGGCCGGTAACCTTACCAAACTCAAACCGATCGGCCACTTTATTGAGGCGTTCAGTGCCTATGGCCAGGTTTTTGGTAAGCAGCTCTTCCTGGCTTTGCAGCTTGGCAATTTCAAGAAACAGCTCGGCAACAGCCATTATGGTGCTTTGCAGCACCACCTGCTGCTGGTAGTAGGCCAGGTCTTTCTGGTGCCCCAGCAACTCATACCGGTACTGCCCGGCAAAGCCACCCAACAATACATAGTTGGCTTCAACTACTGCCGAAAAGGTAGTAGTTGCCGCAGCCCCATCGCTAATGGGTACTGTGGGCGGGTTGTCAGTAAATGTTCTGATTAACACATCAGTATTGTTGTTCTGGTAGCTGGCATTACTTACCAGGCTTATGGTAGGCACTAACCCT
>CAZXTW010000137.1:0-11035 GCA_964643525.1 uncultured Roseivirgaceae bacterium | reverse complement strand
ACTACAGGCGGCTTTGAAGCCATTACAGGCTTAATGCAAAACACTGCTTACGATGTGTACGTAGCCGCCCGTGACGCTGCCGGCGTACCCAACTTCCAAACCAGTGCTACTCTGGTAGAGGTAACCACTACCACTGTTGCACCTTCTGCCATGATTATTACCGGTGTGTTTGATGGCCCGCTTTCTGGTGGCACACCCAAGCTGGTTGAGTTTTATGTGACTGACAGCATTAGCGACCTGAGCCAGTACGGTTTTGGCTCTGCCAACAACGGTGGTGGCACAGATGGTGAGGAGTTTACCTTCCCCACTGGTACCGCTACGCCTGGCCAGTTTTTATACTTAACTACTGACAATGCCGGCGTGCAGGCGTACTTTGGTATTGATGCTGATTTTGTTGATGGCGCTGCCACCATTAATGGTGATGATGCCGTTGAACTGTTTTACCTGGGCAGCCGCATTGATGTGTTTGGTGATATTGATGTTGATGGCACCGGCCAGCCCTGGGAGTACCTTGATGGCTGGGCTTACCGCAACAATGAAACCGGCCCTGATGCCAGCTTTGTGCTGGCCAACTGGAGCTTTAGCGGCATCAATGTGAACGACGGCCAAACGCAGAACGACTCTGCCGCTGTGCCCTTCCCGCTGGGTAGCTATAACCAGCCAGTTGACGGCCCTGCTACCAACCTGACGGCCAGCAACACTACTACTACTTCAACCACATTGAGCTGGACCAACGGTAGTGGCGACTTCCGCATAGTGCTGGGTCGTGCAGGCCAGCCTATTAACCTGAACTTCCTGCCTGTTGACGGCCTTACTTACGTGGGCGAAGCTGACTTTAACAGCTCAATAGCCAGCAATATTGGCCCTAACCAGGTGTTGGCTTACGGTAACGACAGCACTTTAGATGTAACGGGCTTAATGGCCGGCCAGGTATACTACTTTGCCGTGATTGAGGCCAATAATATGAGTGACCCTGTTTACCAGACTGCCGAGTTTGCTACCCTGTCAGTTACGGCTGCTGCCTTTGTGGCTGCACCTACCGTGCCTGCCAGCAATATTACCTTTAGCAGTGTGGATACTGATGCCATGACTGTTAACTGGAGCAACGGTAATGGCGATGAGCGCCTGGTACTTGCCCGCGCCGGCCAGCCTGTGAACGTGAACTTCCTGCCTATGAACGGTGTGCAGTATGCCGAAGGCATGAATATTGGCCCCAATATGGTAATATTCAGCGGTAATGACAGCACGTTAGACTACCGCAGCCTGATGCCTGGTACTGAGTACTTCTTTGCCGTAATTGAGTACAACGACAGCACCAGCCCTTCATACCTGAACGCCGGCTTCCCTACGGCTTCGCAGGCTACTGATACAGTAAACAGCACGCCTACTGTGGCCGCCAGCAATATTACCTTTAGCAATGTGGGTAATACTGAAATGACTGTAAACTGGACCAATGGCAATGGCGATGGCCGCGTGGTATTGTTCCGTGAAGGCCTGGGTGTAAACGGTAGCTTCCTGCCAGTTAACGGCACTACTTACACCGCTGGCGGCAATATTGGCCCCAATGAGGTTGGTTACGTAGGTGCTGACAGCAGCTTTACGCTAAGCGGTTTAACACCGGGTGTTGAGTACCATTTTGCTGTGATTGAATTTGGCGATACCGTGGCCCCTGCCTACCTGAATGCAGGCTTCCCCAGAGGTGCCCAGTTTACTACGGCCAGTGTGGCTACCCCTGATGCCCCTGCCAGCAACATTGCCTTCAGCAATGTAACCGGCACCAGCCTGACCATTAGCTGGACCAATGGTACCGGCAACAGCCGCATGGTACTGGGCCGCGCCAACACGGCGGTAAACGGTGGCTTCCTGCCCATGAACAATGTATTCTATAACGACAGCACCCTGTTTGCTGCTGGCGATAATATTGGCCCCAACCAGGTACTGTACTTTGGCAATGACAGCACGCTTGATATTACCGGCCTTATGGAAGGTGTTGAGTACCACTTTGCTGTTATTGAAGCCAATGAAGATGCCGGCCTTGGCCTGGTAAGCTACCAGCGCGCGGCCTTCCCCCGGGCCAGCCAGGTGGCTGTTGAAACCGTGGTGAAGCCTGCTGATGCACCCGGTGGCGTGTCGTTCACCAACGTGACTGATACCACCATGACTGTAAACTGGGCCAACGGAGCTGATGCCGATGGTACCATTATACTGGCTCGCGAAAACCTGTTTGTAAATGGTAACCCGGCCTTCCGCCCGGCTGATAGCGTGCAGTACACTGCCGCTGCCGAGTTTGGTACTGGCGATAATATTGGCCCCAACGAGGTGGTATACAAAGGCACAGGCACCAGCTTTACGCTTACCGGCCTGAACCCTGGCAGCACCTATAACTTTGCGCTGTTCTCGTTCAATGAAAGTGCCGGTGGTACCTTAATACTGTACCGCAATGATACCATTGTGCGTGCCGCACAGGCCACCACTGGTGGCGGTACCAGAACTGGCATTGCCCAGGCCAACGCTGCCCAGCTAAGCGTTTATGGTGCCCAACAGCAGCTTAACCTGACGTTTGCTTCAGTAGAGGCTGCCCAGGCCACCATTCAGGTAATTGATATGAGCGGCCGCGTGTATGCCACGGTTAACAACAATGGCGCCAACAGCCGCGTAGTAACCATTAGCAACCCTTACTTTACTGAAGGCCAACTGCTAATTGTGCGTACCATTGCCAATGCGGGGGCAACCACCCACAAAGTAATGATGCGATAACTGGCCAACTGTTTGGTTAGAATAAAAAAAGCGGCCCCTGCATTGCAGGGGCCGCCTTTTATTTTGGTTATACAGCTGTACTGATACTTACGCAGTTGGGTTAAACTCAGATAGATCAACCACCTCAAACCGCCTGATGTCTAGAAAGTCATCAACCCCATGGTCAGTATTAATCAAAATGGCCCCCAGCAGCACAGCCATATTGGTAGGAAACTCATTTTTTGTAGCCGACAGTATTTGGCGTATCTGGTGGTCAATATCTGTATAAGCCGCTTCAGTAATGGCCTTCAGCTCATTGTCAGACCCAATAATCTGATCTTTCTCTTTTTCAAGCGTGTGCTCTAAATGCAGCTGCTGGCCATCGTGGTTTCGGCTGTCTGCCACAGCCCCCTCCTTAATTCGGTTCAGGGCCAGCAGCAGGGCACCACAGCTGCCACTGTCGTGCTTTTGCTGGTAGCGGCGCATCTTGCCCAGCTCGCCAGTAGCACTTACCCCAATATGCGGGCCATATAAAATAATAGGCACACCGGTATCGGGTACGTGGTGGGCAAAGGCAGTCATGCCTGTTAAGCCAGTATGCGGAAAGCCCGCCAGGCCACCTAAAAAGAAGGGGCCGTTCACTACGTGAAAGCTGTCACGGATTGAGTTAATGTTTTCGTCAGAACATACTGAAATAGCCATCAGTAGTCTAGAGGTAACAATGCCGTGGCCGTTTTGTAAAATACCCAAATGGTGGGTGGCTGCATCGCGCATATTCATAGCATTAGGAAAATGCTTCAGCACGTGGTTTGTAATGTGTGAAAATGGCATGATGGTCTTCTGTTAATTGTTGAAGGCAACTAAGTGCCTTTGTTACGTATATAGCAATTGTGTAAAATGCTAATGTAACACTTACAATTTAACAATTCAAAAACCACCAGCCATGGCCACAGCCTTGCCACTTGGTTTACCAGTAGCCTACCTCATTTACTTACTTGCCATCAAGTTTGGCCAGTTCTTCTTCAGAATAGTCGGTGGGTCTGCCCAGGTATTCAAAAGCGTCAATCTCTTCCAGGTGGCGGTTTAGCTTCTTGCGGGCTGCGTCGTGGGCAGGGCCGCCCAGCAGCAGGTGCACCGGTGGCTTTTCTAAATTGGCTACCTGATACATGGCCTCGGCCGCCCTGATGGGGTCGCCCACCTGCTTGCCGCTATTGTCCTGAATCAGCTCCATGCGCTTGGCGGCCGAGTCGGCATAATCGTCAATGGTAGAGGCCGTATACGTGGCAGAGCGCCCTGCCCAGTCAGTACGGAAGGGGCCCGGCTCAACATTGGTTACATAAATACCCAGGTGGGCCACCTCGCCTGCCAGGGCTTCGCCAATGCCTTCAAGGGCAAACTTTGAGCCATTGTAAATACTTACGCCAGGGTAGCCCTGTATGCCTGCAATAGAGGTAATATTTAAAATATTACCGCTGCGCTGCTTCCGCATTACAGGCAACACGGCGCGTGTCATATTCACTACGCCAAATACGTTTACTTCAAACTGGTAGCGCATTTCCTGGTCGGGCACCTCTTCCATGGCGCCCATTGAGCCATAGCCGGCATTGTTAACCAGTACATCAATACGGCCGTAGCGCGCTACCGCAGCCTCAACGCCAGCGTCAATCTGTGCCTGCTGCGTTACATCCAGCAGTACGCCCAGCTGGTTGGCCTCGCCTGCCGCGTTAAATTCATCTACCTGTTCGGCCTTTCTGAAAGTGGCCACGGCCACATCGCCATGGTTTACTACAATTTTAGCCAGTTCCTTACCAAAGCCGGTAGAGGCCCCGGTAATGAACCATACACGCTGTTTTTTTTGATTGTCAGTACTCATTAATTATAGGGTTTTTAGTTTGTTGTTACACTTTACTTGTTCTGGTTTGGGGCAGGCAACTGCACCAATACATAAGGGGTGCCCCTGTATTGAAACTGATACAGCACCTGCTGTGGTGTACCCTTTACCAGCTGCTCAGTGGCAATATACAGGGCCTGCCCATCGGTACCGGGGTGGTAGCGCAGCACCTGCCCCCGTTGCTTTTCTATATAGAAAATGGTGCTGCGGCTGGGGCGGCTGTTTTTGTACAAATACAGGGGCTTGCCCTGGGCCAGCTGAGCAATGGCGGCTGCATCGCGCTTATCTTGCGCCGCCTGCGAGGCCAGTGCCCGCTGTGGCTGCACTGAGGCATTAAATGCCAGCCGCAGCACAATGCAGCAAAACAGCAACGTAAGCAGGCGGTAATGCCGGTAACGCAGGTACACCACCAACGAGGCTACCCCCGCCAGGGCCGTCAATACCGCCACCAAATGTATATTGGGTACGGCTTTAAACAGCTTGATAAAAGGCAAAGCGGCCCCACCACCAATAACTGCCACATGTATAATAACTATCAGTACCTGCATGGCCATGTGCCGCCAGTTGGGCTGGTCTTTTGCCTGCAAATAAAAATACACCCCCAGCATGGCTATAAACGGAAACAGCATATAGATATAGCGCGACCGCGCCCCAGGGCTTAGCCAGTACAGGGCAAAGTTGCCTGCCAGCACCACCAGGGCAAAGCCCAACAGGGGCTGGCTTTTAATTTGCTTTAACGTGCCCTTTTTCAGGGCATACAGCAACAGCAACCCGCCCGGCAGTGTATTGGCCACCGTCATTAAAGGGTAGGTGGCAAAATGCTGTACAAAGGCCAGTGCCCCGTTTTGGGCCACCGTACGGTCGTTCGATTCATTAAACAGCGTTTCAAAATAAGCATCAAGGCTGTTGTACTGGCTGTATAAATAAAAGTAGCCCCCCACAATAAACCCATACAGGGCCATGCCTGCAAAGTGGGCCGGGTGCCACCACTTTTTAATATCACGCACATAGCTGAAATACACCAGTACCGTTATGCCGGTAAAGGCCACTGAGGGCAGCCCTTTTGTAAGGGTGCCCAGGGCATTGAGGCCATAAAACAACAGGTACATGGGCCAGTATTGGCCTTGCCGGTAATAATGAAACAGGGCGGCAAAGCTGCCAAACGTAAGCAGGCTAAAAAACAGGTCAATCTCGCCCAGCATCGAAAAGGTATAATACAACTCGCCGCCGGTAAGCAAAAACAGGGCGGCATAAATGCCATAGCGGGTGCTTACGTAACGCCTGCCCAGCCCAAACACCAGGCCGCCGGTTAATAAAAACGATAAGGGCGTAAAAAAACGCACCGCAAACTCACTGGGCCCACCAAACAGTTGGTACGCCCCAATAATCACCCAGTTAAATACAGGGGGTTTGCGGTAGTAGTATTCGCCAAACTGGGTAGGCACCAGCAGGTTGTCATTGTATAACAACTCAAGGGCAATCAGGGCCCGGCGCGGTTCTTCCAGAAACAGGGGGTTTACCCCCAGGTTATAAAAAAGCGAAAACACCAACAGCGCCCCCAGGCCCAGCAGGGCATGGCGTTCGGTTTTGGTTATGGTGGCACCGGCAGGCAGCATAGGCAAACAGTCTGTTCAGGGCTGCCAAATTACACCTTCTCGGCAATAATGAACAATCAAATATACTTATAGGCCGCGCCAGGCGGTTGGGCCCGGTTATACTACGGCTCAGTTATAAATTGGTAGTTCATAACCCCTGCTTTGTTTAAATTGGGCCAATGAAATTACCGGTGCCGCAGTTGCGTAAAATTGGGTGGATTACCCTTGCGTGGTCTATCTTTTCAATGTTTCAGTTTTTTATTGCGTATGCAATCATTCTTGACAACGACCTTAAGCTTGAGTATAGCCCTTTGTTTTACATTAAGGGCAATTTACTAACAGGCGTGCTGGCTGGTGTTTTAGGGGGCAGCAGCACCGTGTTTTTGTGGGAGCGTTGGCTGCGCTCAAAGCCCTACGGGTGGACCATCCGCAGCTTGCTCATTACTTATGTGCTTATATTTGCCCTGGTTGGCCTTTCTACCAATTTATATTTCTACAGCAAGCTGCTGTCACTGCCCCCATTCAATGGGGCAGTAATTATTGGTGCGCTCAAGCACCTGGTAAAAATTACCACCCTGGTGCCCTTTGTTACCTGGCTGTTGGTGGCAGTTTTTACAATTATTGCCCTGTTGGTGAATGACAAATACGGGCCGGGCGTATTCAGGAAGTTTTTGCTGGGCCATTACTTTAACCCCAGGCGAGAGCAGCGCATATTTATGTTTCTTGACCTGCGGGCCTCCACTACAGTAGCCGAGAAAATAGGCGAAGCCCGGTACTTTTCATTTTTGAAAGATGTGTTCACTTTTGTTACCCCAGCCATTTTGGCAAATAAGGGAGAGATATACCAGTACGTAGGCGATGAAATTGTGATTAGCTGGGAGCTGGCCCAGGGCATTGAACAGGCCAACTGTGTGCAGTGCTTTTTTGATACCCAGCAGGCCTTAAACCAGCGCAGGCAGTATTTTTTAGCGCATTACCAGCACCACCCTGAGTTTAAAGCAGGCCTGCACTATGGGCATGTAATGGCAGGCGAGCTGGGTGTGGTCAAGAGAGAAATAGCCTACTCTGGCGATGTACTGAACACCACCGCGCGCATTCAGGCCAAATGCAATGAGTTTGGGGCAAACCTGCTGGCTTCAAAGCCTGTGTTAGACCTGCTTAAACTCAGCGCCCCTTACCACCCCAAAGCATTGGGGCAAATAGCCCTGAAGGGCAAAAAAGAACCCATTACCCTGTATGCCATTTAGGGGCTGTGGCCCTTTAGCCGGTTTAACCCTTTTCAGTTAGCGTGCCCAGTATTTCGCCCTGTTTGGCACCCCAGTTTCTGATTTCGCTCAGTATGGGAATAAACGTCTGGCCAAACTCAGTCAGGGTATAATCAACCCGGCGGGGCCGCCCGCCGTGGTCTTTGCGGTGCAAAATGCCATCTTCAATTAAGGCCTGTAACTGTAGGCTCAGCATTTTTTCAGTAATGTCAGGTATAAACTGTTTGATTTCTCCAAACCGCATGGGCCCTTCATTCATATGGATGTACCACAGAATAATAGCCTTCCACTTGCCCCCAATATAATTCATGGTTACGCTAAGCGGGCAATGAAACACTTGACTGTCAATTTGGTAAACCAGCTCTTTTCCGTCTACTATCATAAATAATTTGCTTAAAGTTGGTTACTGTCAATAACCACAGTATGGCAGGCTGCCGTTATTACTGTAAAAATTACAGTAATTAATTAACAATCTGGCCTAAAGCATAATAAAATGATACAGTTAGCAAATAAAAAGATCGTAATCGTTGGGGCTTCATCAGGTATTGGCAGGGCACTGGCCTCCATTGTATCTGCACAGGGGGCCATTGTATACCTGGTGAGCCGGTCAAAAGAAAAGCTGCAACAGGTAAAAGATAGTTTGCCGGGCGAGGCCCACGTATTGAGTATGGATATGCTTGACGATGCCTCAGTAAACAGCACCTTTGAGGCCATTGGTGCCTTTGACTTTTTGACGTTTACCGCCGTGGCCGATGAGACTAAACTCATGGCCCCCATCAAGTCAATGAGTAATACAGTGGCCCAGCGGGGCATGGAAAAATTCTGGGGCACCTTTAACGTGGCCCGGGCAGCTGCCAACCATATTAACCAGCAGGGGGCTATGGTATTTACCAGTAGCATGGCCATTTACCGCCCTTCTAAAAACGGGGCATCAATGATGAATGCCGCCAGTGCCGCTGTGGCCGTGTTTTCAAAAGCGCTGGCCCTTGAAATTGCCCCGGTACGGGTAAACGTGGTTGCCCCGGGCGTGGTGGCCACAGGCGTTTGGACGGACGCGCAACTACAAAGTAATGAGCAATGGGCCAAAGATACGCTGCCTGTTGGCCATTTGGGCACGGCCCAAGAGCTGGCCCACGTATACCTGTCATTGCTAACCAACCCGTATATGACAGGCAGTGTGGTTACTGCAGATGGTGGGCTGGCTTTAGTATGATAACAACAGTATGAATAACAGCATGACAAAAAACAACAGCAAAATCATGAAAGCAGAAAAGGTTGTAATTATTGGTGGCAGCAGCAGTATGGGGCTGGCCACAGCCGCGCAGGCCACGGCCAAAGGTTATGAAGTGGTTGTAGTGGGCCGCAATGAAGGCAAGCTCAAGCAGGCTGTGCATGACCTGGGGGCACCAGCCCGATATTACAAGGCAGATGCTATGGATGAAACCCAGCTACGCCAAATGTTTGAGGCCCTGGCTCCGGTGCACCACATTGTAGTCACCGTAAATGCCCCTGGCAGGGCTACCAGCATTACTGATACCAATACTGATGATGCTAAAGTGGTGTTTGAGCGGTTTTGGATGAACTACCGCATCTTGAACCTGGCCCCGCCTTACATGCCCCCCAGTGGGTCTATCACGTTAATATCTGGCAGCAGCAGCAAAACACCGGTAGCCCAATACAGCTTTTGGGGCACCTTGCATGGCTCTATTGAGGCGTTGGCCAAAAATGCGGCCTTAAGCATTGCGCCAATTCGGGTTAATGTGGTTTCGCCAGGGGGCATAGGCCTGCAGCCCGACAGGCAACTGGTCCAGCACCATGGCACCCCAGACAATATTGGGCAGGCCATTGTATCAATTATAGAAAACCCAGCCATTACCAATGCAAAGCTTGATGTAGATGGGGGCGAGCGACAAGGGAATTGGGCCGGGTAGCCTGAGTTTTGTTGAATAAAAGGTAAACAAAAACCAGTTGCTGTTTGGGTGCTTATATGCTGCTGAGGTGGCGGGCTTACGCTGAGTTACTTAAGTTTTCACTCCGGCTTATTTTAATATTATGTGAATTATAATAAGTATAAGATATATTCGTTAATAAGTGCCTTAAAATTGAAATGCCTATTTAGTTATAAGTTTCTATATGTTTACCTATTTACTGTATTTGTGCTTGTGCTGGTAAGCATAAAGAATTACTTTTAATGTTCATTTTTAATCTAATTTTAATAAACATTATGAAAAAGAAGAGTTTAAACCTTAGTGAGCTTAAAGTTAAAAGCTTTGTTACAAACCCTACCGCGAGACAAGCCAAGACAGTGAAGGGCGGTAGTTTTATGTGTGTGACTTTTGTAGGCCAGGGTTGTGGCACAGTAGGCTGTGCATCAGACGGCTGCCAAACTGAGCCAGAAGTGTGTATGGCCACCGCAGATGGCTGCCAGGCGCATACTGCCGCCGCTCACCTTTGTAGCGACGCAGGCTGTTACTCAAACTTTTGTAACAGCACAGAGTGTAATGGCAACATGACCAGCAACTGCCCGGTGTAGTTGTTTTGAGATGAATTGATTAGCCTTTTAGAGGGCCGTACAGGTATGTGCTACTTCAAAAGGCTAATCTTATACTTTACTTGACGGGCCTGCATCTTATTTTTAATTTGTGCTTTTCAATGTGCCAGGTCATTTAACCTTTTAAAGTATGAACAAATCCAACCTTTTACCCTGGGGGTGTGTCAGGCAGGTATGAAACAGCTATTAATCTTGTTATTTATAGGCATGGCCTGTTGGTCGTGCCAGAGCGACGAACAGACGCGCGATGAAGAAGCCCGCAACCTGGAGGCTTTGTTCAATGAAATAGAAACTATTGCTGCAAGTGTAAACTGCCAGAATGCTTCAAGCTGGGCCATTACTGAATATGGCCACAAAGCCTGTGGCGGGCCTGCCGGCTACATAGCCTATTCAACCCTGATTGATACCACTGATTTTTTAAATAGGGTAACCATCTATTCTAACCGGCAGCGGGAGTTCAACGTAAAATGGGGGGTAATTAGTGATTGTGCACTGGCCCCTCAACCCATAGAAGTTACCTGTGAAAACGGCCAGGCGGTACTGGTTTACTAACAGCAGCCCTACAGTTACGCCTGGTAATACATAGCCAGGCATGGCCTAGAAATACCTCTTTTCAATTGAAAATTGACAAGGTATAGTTGATAATGCCGGGTGGCTTTTAATGATATTGCAGTTCCATTATCAATTCTTAATTATCCATTCAATGTCGTTTAGTAAAGCCGTAACAAAGGTAAAAACTCCCCACCTTGGGTAAGGAGGGGTGGTTTGACTGCGTGATGTAGTTGACAGCCCAGGGTTTCAATGGAATTCTTGGTCTAAACCACCCCGCAACAGCCCTGTAAGCTTGCTCCTTCCTGAAATAATCTCAGTAGGTTCTTTATTCGCAGAATCGCGGCCAGCACAGCACACCTATATATAATAAGGTGTCATGTTTTCCCGGCCTTACGAGGCCGGGCAGAAAAACAACAGTATTCACCACAGAGTATACCTTTTGTCT
>CAZXTW010000136.1:0-11041 GCA_964643525.1 uncultured Roseivirgaceae bacterium | reverse complement strand
CACGTCTGTCCACGAGTGCAGGCAATATTTAGATCCATACCGTACCAGCCAATTATCAGGGAACTAAGCCTGTTGTTAAACCTGAAAAAAACTGATTATAACGAGTGTTGTTACTGGCATATCGAATATTTGCTTACCCCGCAATAAATAGCCTATTTTAGCAGGGTACAATTAACCAGTATTATGTTTACAGGAATTATTGAGGCTGTTGGCCTTGTAAAGGCATTACATGCTGAGGGCAGTAATATTACCTTTGAAATTGAAAGCCACCTTGCACCAGAATTAAAGATTGACCAAAGTGTTTCACACAACGGAGCCTGCCTGACTGTAACCAGTATTCAAGATAATGTCTATACGGTAACGGCCATTGATGAGACTTTAAAGAAGACCAATTTGGGGCATATCAAGGCGGGTGATGCAGTAAACCTTGAACGGTGCATGCTAATGGGGGGCAGGCTTGATGGGCATATTGTGCAAGGGCATGTTGACCAGACAGGAACCTGTACTGAAATAACAGAAGAAGATGGCTCTTGGCTAATAGACTTTGCTTATGACCCAACACTGCAGAATGTTACGGTAGAAAAAGGGTCAATTTGTATTAACGGCGTTTCATTGACCTGTTTTCAGAGTACAGCTAACAGCTTTAGGGTGGCTATAATACCCTACACCTGGCAGCATACCAATTTTAATAAGCTAAATAAAGGTGATGTGGTGAACTTAGAATTTGATGTGATTGGCAAGTATGTAAAGCGTTTGATGGACTTGCGAAATTGAATATATGCTATTTGTAATTGTTGTAATAAGCTTACTAGTAAATTTATGCCATGGAGTTGAACTGTATTGTTATTGATGACGAGGCGATGTCGCGCGGGGTAATTAGTCATTATATTGAAAAAACAAATTTTCTGAAGCTACAGTACGAGTGCGATAATGCCATTGATGCTTTAAACATTTTACAAGAAAAAGATGCTGATGTAGACGTGATATACCTTGATATTGAAATGCCTGAAATGTCAGGCATTGAAATGATGAAGGTACTTAAAAACAGCTACGAAATTATTGTGACTACATCAAGAGAACGGTATGCAGTTGAAGCTTTTGAAATTAGCGTAACAGATTATCTGGTAAAGCCTATTGAGTATGGTAGGTTTATTAAAGCCTCTAACAAAGCCAAAGACAATATAGAGGCACTTGATAAAGAGAATGAGGTAACCACTGAAATATTTGTAAAGTCAGACTCTAAAATGGTGCGTTTACAATTGTGCCAGATTCAATACATAGAAGCTTTGGCCGATTATGTGATATTCCATACTGAAAAAGGCAAGTTCATTGTTCATCATACCATGAAAGGCATTGAAAAGCGTTTGCCATCAACACAGTTTGCCCGTGTGCACCGCTCCTACATAGTTAACACCAATTATATTGATTATTTAGAAGATTTCTCCATTGTAATTAAAGACAAGCCCCTGCCCATTGGTGCTTCATATAAAGAAAGGTTTTTTAACAGGCTTAATTTTTTGTAGCCTATTGTGGCTTCTTTTTACCCTGAATGGGGGCGTGTTGTATCAATGCCTTACACGCACGTGCAAGTCCCCAACCTGTAAGAGCACCAACTGCAGCACCTGTAATAATATCGCCTGGGTAATGCACCCCCAGGTACACCCTGCTGAAGGCCACCAACCCTGCCCAGAGCAATAGCAGCCATGTATAGCGCCAGTGCCTGCGTAAAATTAGCCAGCTAAAAACAGCAATAGCCACAGAATTAGCTGCATGCGAGGAGGCAAAGCCATATTTGCTGTTGCAACTGCCTACCAAATGTACCAGCCCTTCTAGAGCAGGTTCACGGCAGGGCCTGAGCCGCTCAAAAAAGGGCTTCATAAATCCCGAGGTAAACTGGTCGGCAAAAGTTATGGCCAGCCCAATGCCTAATAGTACATATACTGCCTGCCAGCGGTATTTGGTAACAAAGCCGTAAATAAGCAATAAATACAGGGGCAGCCAGGTAAGCTTACCACTAACAGCAAGCATAACCTGATCAAAAAATGAGTTATGCCAGCTGTTTAGTAATAAAAACAGCTGCTGGTCAATGTCATTGAGCCACTCAAGCATAACCCAGCCAATCAATGCCTTTTTGTAACAACTGTTGTGTTTTTGCTTCGGCAGTGCCTTCCTCAGGGGTATGGTCGTACAACCAGTTGGCTTGTGGGGGCAGGCTCATTAAGATAGACTCGGTGCGGCCATCTGTATCTAATCCAAAACGGGTGCCTTTGTCCCATACCAGGTTAAACTCAACATAACGCCCCCGCCTTAGGCGTTGCCACTCTAATTCCTGCTCGTTATACGGCAGGTTTCTATTGCTGGCCATTAATGCAGTATAAATGGGGGCAAACTGCTGGCCTACATCTTGCACAAACCTAAACAGAGCAGCCTTGTCAAGGCCATATTGCTGTTCAGTAAGTCGGTCAAAAAATATGCCTCCTACGCCCCGGGTTTCCTTTCTGTGCTTCAGGTAAAAATAATCGTCAGCCCAGGTTTTAAACTTAGGGTAGAAGTCGTGGTGGTGCCTGTCACAGGCACGCTTTAAGGCTTGATGAAAAGTGCCAGCCTGTTGGGTGTCAATATAGTGTGGGGTAAGGTCAATGCCGCCACCAAACCACCACACGCCGTTGCTCATTTCAAAATAGCGCACATTCATATGAATAATGGGCACCATGGGGCTATTAGGGTGCATGACAATGCTTACGCCAGTAGCATAAAAATCAGCCTCATTTAAGTTCAGCGCCTTGAGTATTGCCTCAGGCGTGGGGCCATGTACTGCACTATAATTAACGCCTCCTTTGGCAATGGTGCTGCCGTTTGTCATAATGCGGGTGCGGCCGCCGCCGCCGCCGGGCCGCTGCCACAAGTCTTCTGCAAAGTTGCCGCTGCCATCGGCGCTGGTCAGGGCCTGGCAAATATTGTCTTGTAACTGTTGAAACCATTGGCTAATGGTTGTTTTGGTAGGAGCTTCCATAGGTAAAGTCTAGTGTGCAATAATAGAAGCCCCCTGCCACTAAACCAAGCCTAATGGCTATGCATACGATTGCGTAGTTTATTTGCCTAACTAATAATCGTTAGCTTTTTACTCACTTTTCTGCTTTTGATTGGCTATTTTTGTTAGCGTTTTGAACAACATGACCCTGCCCATGATCGCCACAAAGGAGAGCACAAAGATCAAGACTAACCCTGAATTGTTAAAAAAAGCCTTTAGATTACTCTGTACCGCCAAAAGCCTGGCACACTTGTATGACGAGCAAAAGGCCATTTGTAGCAAATATGTGCATAGTACCTCCCGCGGGCACGAAGCTATTCAGCTGGCCACGGCCTTTCATTTAAAGCCTACAGACTATGCGGCTCTTTACTACCGTGATGAGTCAATACTGCTTGGCCTGGGGCTTACTCCGTTTGAGCTGATGAGCCAACTCATGGCTAAAAGTACCGATCCCTTTTC
The DNA here is from genome assembly GCA_964643525.1 of uncultured Roseivirgaceae bacterium. Classification (GTDB taxonomy): domain Bacteria; phylum Bacteroidota; class Bacteroidia; order Cytophagales; family Cyclobacteriaceae; genus CAZXTW01. The sequence continues at coordinate 7,551 of CAZXTW010000136.1, read as the reverse complement.
GGGCGGGCGTACCTATTACTCACACCCCTCACTCAAGCGTGAGGGCTTTCCTATTATCCCCCACCAAAGCTCGGCAACAGGTATGCAGGCCATTCCGGCCACAGGTATGGCCCACGCCATTGCTTATTTTGAGAGCCAGAACATTACCCAGCCCGGTGAGGCACCTGTTGTGCTGTGTTCATTAGGTGATGGTTCGGTTACAGAAGGTGAGGTGAGTGAGGCCTTTCAAATGGCCGTACTCAAAAAGCTGCCCATTATCTATTTGGTGCAAGACAATGACTGGGGCATTTCTGCCACAGGTAAAGAAATGCGCGCCATGGATGCCTACGAGTTTGCTGCCGGCTTTAAAGGCATGCAACGCATGCGGGTAGACGGTGCCGATTTTGAAGACAGTTACCAGGGCATGGAACGCGCCTTTGATTATGTGCGCCGTGAGCGTGCCCCCATTTTGATACATGCCAGGTGCCCCCTGTTGGGCCACCACACCAGTGGTGTGCGCCGTGAGTGGTACCGTGGCGCAGATGATCTGGCTAAACACGGTTATGACGATCCATACCCGAAGCTGAGGCAGGCACTTGAAGAGGCTGGTGTGCCTCCAGAGCAGATTGATGCCTTAGAAGAAGAGGCCCACCAAACAGTTCAGGCCGATTACCAGCTGGCATTAGATGCCCCCGAGCCAGAACCAGCCACAGTGATGGAGCATGAATTTGCACCAACACCCATTACCGCCGAACAAGGGCAACGTAGCCCTGCTGGTGCTGAAAAGGTGGTTATGGTTGATGCTGCTCTGCATGCTGTTGATGAAGTGCTTGCAGCCGACCCCAAGGCGCTATTGTACGGTCAGGATGTGGGCGGCCGCCTTGGCGGTGTTTTTCGTGAGGCAGCCACCCTGGCGCAGAAATACGGCGAAGACCGAGTGTTTAACACACCAATTCAAGAAGCGTATATTGTAGGTTCAACAGCGGGCATGAGTGCCGTTGGGGCTAAGCCATTTGTTGAAATTCAGTTTGCCGATTATATATGGCCGGGCATTAACCAGCTGGTAGAAGAGCTAAGCAAAAGCTGCTACCTGTCTGAAGGTAAGTTTCCGGTAGCCTCGGTTATACGTGTACCCATTGGTGCGTATGGAGGTGGTGGCCCTTACCACAGTGGTAGTGTTGAGTCGGCCCTATTAACCATAAGAGGCATTAAAGTGGTATACCCTTCAAACGCGGCCGATATGAAAGGCCTTATGAAGGCAGCCTATCACGACCCCAACCCGGTGGTTATGTTAGAACATAAGGGCCTATACTGGTCAAAAGTGCCTGGCACAGCTTTGGCCAAAACCACCGAACCCGACAAAGATTATGTGGTGCCTCTGGGCAAAGCCCATATAGCACAACGTGCTGCTGACGAGCAGATAGACGCTGGCTACTCTTGCGTTGTTATTACCTATGGTATGGGTGTGCACTGGGCCATAAACGCTTCTAAAACATTTCCTGGCTCTGTAGAGGTGCTTGACCTGCGCACCCTGAACCCGATTGACTGGCCCGCTATTATTGAGGCGGTTAAAAGGCACAGCAAAGCCCTGGTATTGACAGAAGAGCCCTTGATGAACAGCTTTGCCGAGTCGCTGGCAGGGCGCATTAGCCAGGAGCTTTTTCAGCAATTAGATGCTCCTGTAATGACTTATGGGGCCCTAAACCTGCCTGCTATAGCATTAAACACTGATTTAGAAAAAGCCATGCTGCCCAGTGCAGAAAAAGTAGAAGCACAGCTGGGCAATTTGCTTAATTATTAGTGCGGCAACCCTCCCAGAAAGAATTTATTCTTGATTAATCAACCATAACACTAACTATGTATTAATAGGCCCTGGTATTGCCGGGGCTTTTTAATGTCTAAGCCTTTCATGGCAATTGATTATATGTTGTTGCTTTTTAACATTTTTTTCTTTGAAGTTATGGTTAAGCTTTTGTGGTGTTTTTATCACGTCTAGATTATTGTCCTTATATCTTGCACTTTTTCCGTTTTCTGCTTCTTTACTTTGTAATAATTATAAAAAATCTGTAATATCAAATTCCAGAGCGTTTTTAGTTGTGAGGTGTTATTATGTTAAGAATAATTATTAAGTTGAACCTGATTTTGTTGCTGCTTGCTTGTTATGGAAATGCTTACAGTCAAGTAGCAGGCCAGCCTGAAGGCAGGTACTTGACCACGTTTGTGCTGAAAAGCATACCTGATAATACGCCGCACGATGCCTCTTTGTATTTAAGTGGCGAGTTTAATGACTGGAATGCCGGCCACCCTGCTTATAAGCTGATGCTAGAGGGCGATGGCCTTTACCGTTTAACAGTTCGTCACAACCTCAGCACGTTTGAATATAAAATTACAAGGGGTAACTGGCTCAGTGTTGAGGCCAGGCAAAATGGAAGGGCCATACCCAACCGTACCTTTAATCAGGATGAAGACCAGGCCACCGTTAGTATAAAGGTGCACAATTGGGAAGACCTGGCCAGTGGTACCTACAGCCCCTATGTATTGCTGCTGTTGCTGGCGGCCTTTCAGGGCTTAATTCTGGTGGTGGCCATTAACAGCATATCCAACAACAACAAAAGTGCCAATAGGCTGCTTTCGGTTTTGATCCTGATTATATCTGTTTCTGTGTTGAGCCGTGTGGCTACCATTGACCGCGAAACGTTTCAAACGTGGCCCAAACTACTTTTGGTGCCAGATGCCCTGTTGTTTTTGTATGGCCCGCTGTTTTTGATGTACATTAACCAGTTGCTTAAGCTGCGCAAAGGGGCATTTATGAATTATTGGTTGCATTTTGTTCCGGTAGTTGCCCTGCTGGTGGTATATATGCCCTACATACTATTAGATAATGGCACCTTTATTTATCGGGTGCTTGACCGTGACCTGCACAAACTGTTTGCCATTGTTGGCATTGTAGCCTTGGGCTACAATGCCTGGTACTGGAACCAATGCTGGCATATATTAAAGCGAAACAGCAACCACCCTGATAATAACCTCGCTTATGAGCGTAACGTAAGGTTTTTGCGTACCACCCTGATGATTAAAGCCATGTACCTGGTGCTTTGGGGGGTGGCCTTTTTCAACCATGGCATTGGCTTTGTAATTGGTGTTGATATGCTGCCTGTTACCGAGTTGTTTCTTGATATTATATGGTTGTTAGTTTCGTGCATTATATTTTGCCTGGGTTATTTTGCCATTAGCCAGCCCGAGCTGTTCAGGCGTGTGCAGGCACAGATAAAATACAAAGACTCACCCATTGAAAACAACGAGTTGGAAGTTTTCAAACACCGCCTGGTGCGGCTAATGGAGGAAGATAAGGTATTTATGGACCCTGAACTGACATTGGCCTCGCTGGCCCACCAACTACACACCAACACCCATACCATGTCAAGGGTAATTAATGAAGGCTTTGACAAAAGCTTTTACCATTACATTAACGATTACCGTGTGCAGGAATTTACCCGGCTCATTACCCTTGAAGAAAACCAGCAGGAATCACTGCTGGCTGTGGCCCTTAAGGTTGGCTTTAACTCAAAAACCACCTTTAACCGGGCATTTAAAAAACTGATGGGCACCACACCCCGTCTTTACTTAAAAGATAATAAAGAGTAGCCCTGTTAAATATACCCAGCTACCTTATAAACTGCCATCCCGGCCACCTCTTTCATTAAAATAGACCACTTTGTTAGCGCATGGTGGTCAGGAATAATGTACTTGGTAAAGGGGTAATTTCTAGATGTAACATAAAAGTCTGTCGGGAAGGTATCAACCACTAGCCCGGTTTTATCAAAACAGGCTTTGGCCCTGCGCATATGAAAGGCCGAGGTAACCAGTAAAAACTTACCCTGGTTAAACTTGCTATTCAATATTTTGGCACTAAATGCGGCGTTTTCTCTGGTGTTGTGGCTCTTACTTTCAATAATAATCACACTATCAGGCACCCCGCAGGTAAGCAATAGCCTGCGCATATTTTCTGCTTCAGTAGTAGGTACCTCTACCATAGAGCCGCTGGCCCCACTCACCAGAATGTACTTTACTTTGCCTTCCTTATAAAGCTGCATGGCATGCAAAATACGGTCGGCCCCTTTGTTAAGGTATACCCTGTCGTTCAGTGCCATATCCTGCGTAGTCACACCCCCAAGCACAATGGCAGCGTCGTAGGGTGTAGTAATACTGTTAATGGGTACTGGCGGCGGCTCCCAACGGCCCAGCAGTTCATTGACAATAACCTCGTTAGTAAATATAAGCAACAAACCCAGCCCTATGTAAAACATGCGGGGCTTCCAGCGTTTACCCTTACGCCAAAACAATGAAGCCAAAAAGCAGCCTGCTATCAATGAGGCGGGCATAATTAAGAAATTAAACACCTTTGATAAAACAAAAAACATGCTTTCGCTTTTAGTGGTTGCTTTGTAGTTCGGCCCCTATTAGGTGCTGCTTTTGGCCTCTTTACGGCGTTTGCGCCTGACAGATATGCCACTAAAGAAGCTTACAATGCGGTAGGGCAGGTCAAAATACAATATAAGCATAAGCGTAATTGACATGGCCCAAATCACCCCAAGGTTAAAGTAAAGGGTGGGTAAGGTTACGCCAGCAAAGGCTTTTTCAGGCACAAACAGTTGCGACCTGAAGTTAAATGTGGCCTTGCCTTTATGTGGCTCCATATAAATAGGGTATACCTTTTGCACCAGGCGGCCGTCAAACTCAACAATTCTATCAACGGTTTGTGTGTTTTTCACCATCAGGCTAATGGCCTCATTCTGGTACTCATTACGCATGGCAATAAAGTGCTTGTGCTTGTCGGGTGTGTCAGTAAGCTGGCCAATAAGGGCATTCTTACTATTGTTGGCATCATTAAAGCGCTTAATATAAATACGCTTCAGTATTTTTAGAAATGCCTTGGTAGCCTCGTAGGTAGCATCGTCAAAAGCCTGTGGTGTTAGCTGGCTCACTTCGGGCAGCTTGTCTTGCCCAAACTCATTCAACTCATACTGCAACTCCTGCTGTAGCAGGGCAAGGTTGGCCACTGCTTTTTCTTTCTTAATATCGTTGGCACTGGTCAGGTTTTTATGGCTGTAGTCAAGCTTGCTTTCTAAAGAAGGTAAAAAGTACAGCTTTTTATAATCGGCCTGTGCCATGGTTTTATCATAGGGGTAAAGCGTGCGCTCGTAGGGGTTGTCTTTAAACTGTGTAACCAAGGCTGCTTCAAAGGCCCAGCGCGAAGCCATTACCTCACCCACCCAGGGCACAGCATCAGCACGCGATATGTGGGGGTTCAGCTTGTCAAAACTTACCACAACCCCGCTCAATATTAACTGGGGTATAAGCAACAGGGGTATTAATATATAAATGGTAATGGCCGATTTAAAGGCAGAAGAAATATTGAGCCCCAGCATATTGGCAAAGCACGAGCTTGAAAACAAGATAAGCCAATAGCGGAAGCTCATGCCGTCAATCTCAAGAATATAATCGCCAATAAGCACAAAAAAGAATGTTTGCAGGGCAGAAAAACCAAACATAATACCCACCTTAGAAGCCAGGTAGCTTAACCTGCTCAGGTGCAGAAAGCGTTCTCGCTTTAAAATCTTCCTGTCTTTAATAATTTCTTCGGCACTAACCGTAAGGCCCATAAATAAGGCCACAATAATGCTCATAAAGAAATAGGCCGGTATGTTAATGTTTTTGCTAAACATATAAACACCGTCCTGATCAAAATACCTGACCAGGTAGGCCAGTACAATAGCAAGTACAGGGGCTTCAAAAATATTAATGATAAGGTACTGCCGGTTGCTAAACTTGGTTTTGATATCGCGTAGTGAAAATATGCGCATTTGTCGCAACTTGTTGGGTATTTGTAAAGTAGCCTTGGGCGGTGTTTTTACCGTTTCAACCTCTGGTATTTCAGTGCGGTAGTAAAAATGTTCGTGCCACTCTTTAGGGCTTACCTTACGCTGGTCAGTAAAGCGGCCATACTCATTAACAACCTTAGTTTCTATGATATTAAAAACCTCTTCGGGGCGTATGTTGCCACAGGTGCTGCACATGCCCGAGTCTCGGTCAATCATATTCACAATATCCTTAAAATACACCTCGGCCTCAACAGGGTTACCATAGTATATCTGGTACCCGCCTACATCAAGAATAATGAGGCGGTCAAACATTTTAAATATGTCTGAAGAGGGCTGGTGAATAACCGTAAATATTAGTTTACCTTTTAAAGACAGCTCTTTGAGCAGATCCATGATGTTTTCAGAGTCACGTGATGAGAGGCCCGAGGTAGGCTCATCAACGAACAGCACGGCAGGCTCGCGCAGCAGCTCCAGGCCAATATTTAAGCGCTTGCGTTGCCCGCCACTAATTGTTTTTTCCAGTGGGCTACCTACCTTTAAATCGCGCGTTTCTGTAAGGCCCAGGCTTTTAAGGGTTTTAGCAACCAGCTCTTCAATTTCTGCACTGTTTAAATTACTAAAGCATAGCTGGGCGGCAAAGTACAGGTTTTGAAAAACAGTCAGGTCTTCAATCAGTAAGTCATCTTGCGGCACAAACCCTATAATGCCTTTAATTTCTTCCTGGTCATCATGAATATCAACCCCGTTAATCACCACCCGGCCTTCACTGGGGCGGTCGGTGCCGTTCAGCACATTCATCAGGGTAGACTTTCCTGAGCCTGAGCTACCCATTATGCCAATAAGCTTGCCCGAGGCTTCATTGATATTGATATTTCTAATGCCAATATGCCCATTGGGGAAGCGGTAGGTAATATCAAGTGCCTGAAACGATATTTTATTTTCAGAGTGTACACTTAAAAACTGGCTAACAACATCACTATAATAGATGGGCTGTATTTTAGGGCCACGAATGGTGCTACCGGTAGAAAATATGGCCGAGCGACCCTGCCGCAAGGGTATACCATTGAGGTAAAGTAGTGAGGGGCCAAGGTACTTAACAAAGTAAGTTTCTGTTTCAGGCATACGCAAAATAATCAGCTCGCCTATCAGAAAGTCAAGCGGCAGGTGCTTGACTAAGCCTGGCTTTAAATGAATCTCACTGTCGTGAATTACCAGCACATTATCGCCTGTAATCTGGCTTACTGAGCGCCACGATACAAAATCATGGATAAGCGTAATGTCTTCTTGCTCAATCTTAATGGTTTCGCCAATGTAATACACCAAATTGGTTTCACGCTCTGACATGGCCCCGTCGGCCAGTATCAATTCAATCATTTTCATGATCAGAACCAACTTTTGCTGTCGCGTTAGCTCTTTATTAATGTACTCGGCACTCTGCATTACCTTTGACCAGTCATCCAGAAAATCGGCCGTATCATGGTCTACGCCAGGCAAATTCTGAAACTGTTCCTGCAGCCCAAAGATGTAATGATCAAGCAGATCCATATAATACCCTACAGATTCTGCATTGAGGTTTTCTTTAAGAAACTCTTCAATATTCTTGCGTTCTACTTCCTTTACGCCGTCTTCTTTTGCCACCATAGCAAACAGCTGGATAATAGCCCGCAAAAGCTTTTCACTCATAACTGAC
>CAZXTW010000135.1:0-11107 GCA_964643525.1 uncultured Roseivirgaceae bacterium | reverse complement strand
GAACAGGGCACTGACCCCGAACTGCCAATAGAAAACCCCGAGGTGGTACAGGCCAAACCCATGACAGCCCACCCCAACCCCTTTAACAACAGCATAGTCATTGCTTATGAGCAAACAGAGGCAACAGGGGTAGCCATTGATATTATAGACCAGACGGGTAACAACCTGAAAACCTTTAGTAATGGCCTGCCCGGTGGTGAGGGTGAACATGAAATTATGCTCAGCATTAGCGGCCTGAAGCCGGGCCTGTACTTCTTCAGGCTGAGGCGCAACAACGGCCGCCATGAATATATAAGAATTATGAAGCAGTGAATAACACGCTATGAGACATTTATTATTTGACATTTACCCTAAAAAATGAGACCCGGGGCCTATTTACTTCGGGTTAGCATCCGGCTATTTTTACTACATCAACCAGTGTGCCTAAATCTGTGTATTGAGGCACTCAAAAAGTTACTATTTGAGCGGAAGGATTCTTAACGGATATGCAATTAGAACAACTACTACATAAACAACTTTGGCCCTCAATAATGAAAGTGATATTGGTGGTGCTGTTGTGCCTTGCCCAGGCTACAGCATACGCCCAGGTAGACCTGGGCCCGGCTGATACCACCATTTGCGATGGCTTTACCATTACCCTTGATGCCGGTGCCTTTGGCCCTGATGCCTCTTACTTCTGGAATGTAGCAGGCAATGACGGGCAGTTTTTAACGGTAGGCATTGCCGGCACCTATTCAGTAGCCGTACTTGACGGCCAGGGCAACCCCGTTGGCAATGACGAGATTACCATTAACGTACAAAAGGTAGAAGTAAACCTGGGGGGCGATGGGCAGATTTGTGCCGGCGCTGGCCGCACCCTTGATGCAGGCTTTCCGGGTAGTACCTACCTGTGGAACACTGGCGCCACTACCCAAACCATTGTGGCTACTGAAGAGCAACAGTACAGCGTACAGGTTGAAACACCAGAAGGCTGCACAGGCTCTGGCAGCGCGGTGGTAGAAGTGTTTGATGTGGGCCTTGACCTGGGGGGCGATACTTACCTGTGCCCTGATGGCGAGCTGCTTGACCTGGTGGCCCAGGGCGGCCCTGATGCCAGCTACAGCTGGAACACCGGCGAAACCACCAGCACCATTACCATTAGCCAGCCTGGCACCTATTCAGTATCAGTTTCTTTTCCGGGCCTCAGCTGCGTAGCCTTTGACCAGGTAACCGTTGGCGTAGCCCCAGAAGCCTGCGACAACAAAGCGCAGAATATTAACGATATTATTATTGCCCAGGACCCTGATATTGGCAGTGAGGCCCAGCTGGACGACCTGTGGGTTGAGTCAATCAATGACTACGGCTGGGTAATGGGGTACTACCCCGTAAATGGCAAAAACAGGATATATGTAATCCAGACTGACCAGTACTACCGGCTGGCTACTTTGCGCATTATTGGCGATTATGACGGCCGCCCGCGCGATTTGAGTAACCGGGGCCACGTGGCCATTAACTACAGTGACGCCATTGGCCAGAACAGGGGCATTGTGATACCTTATGACAATGCCAATGATATATGGCTTTCTGAAAGAACAGGCTCGGTATACCTTGATGGCTTTGTAACAGGTATTGGGGGCGACTGGGTAAGCTCTGACGTTTACTTAGACGATACCCGACCCGACTATGGGTTTATTCCCTGGTTTATTGGGCTCATTACCCTGCAAGACTTTCTGATTTATGAAAACTACTACCGGGGGTGGCGCAAAAAAATAGGCAACCGGGGCGAGCCAGTGGCATTTTCGCTGGCCTATTACTACAACCGCGAGAGCCGCCTGGCCGATATTTTGAGCGACGGCACAGCTGTAGGCTATAGCCATGGCTCAAGGATTTTTGGCTGGTTGAGCAACCCTACCCCTTTGCTGCGCTACCGCAACCAGGCTACCGACTGGAAGTGGCGCACAGCCAACATGCTGAATGGCGAATATGGCGTTGGCGAAGCGGTAAACCACCAGCTGGATGTAGCTGGCCGCTATTACCACCCCATTAACGGGCAGCTGGGTGCCTTTTACTCATCGGTAAACTGCCGTGAGTTTTTTGGCGATTATAAAATACAGGAAATAGTACCCAACCGTAGTGCCACCACCCGCAAAATTAATGACCAGGGTTATGTATATGGAACGTATATCAGAGGGGCTGATGATTTCAGGGCGTATACCTGGCGCAGCTGCGACTGTAACCCTGGCACCCTCATTGACCCGACTGACATTGTAAACCTGGCCTATACTGACCTGAACTGGAAGCTGCGCAATGGCATTGATGTGAACAACCGCAACTATGCTGTAGGAATAGGCATTGACGAAAACACAGGCGATGAGTTTGCCTACCGTGTAAAAATACCCATTTGTGACCCCTGCAGTGAGTCGGCCCCTACCTTTGATTATACCACCGACCAAAAGGTATGGAACGCGCGTGACCCCATTAACTTCAATGAGTTTTTTACAGTGAGCGGTGTGGAGGCCGGTGCTGAAATTACCTGGTATGTAGAAGACAGAACCACGGGCATATACAATGAAGTAGAAGACCCTACCGCCTATTACTTTAACCTGAACGGGCGCGACGAGTGGGGCAATGTAAAAGTAAGGCCCTCTACCCGCTGTGCGGGTGGCGGGGTACAATTCTTTAACCCCTTCTTTTTACTGATTGATGTGCTTGACTATGGCATTTACTTTTTGGGTGATGACTTCAGTATGGAAAAATACAGCCCGAACGATACTGACGGCAACCCGTATTACGACCCTTCGAAACCCACCATGCTGTACATTCATGGCATAGCCAGAAGTTCAGTGCCCAACCACGACAGGGGCATGGTACTGGGCAAAGAAGCCACAGAAATCATTACGGCCTGGTCTGAAAAAGACTGGAACGTGGCTGTGTTTTACTGGAACCAGTTTACTGATACTGAATCGCTCATAAGAAAAGCTGAAGTGATTGAGCTGTCAATCTACTTTGACCGCCCCGCTGGCAGCGTGGGCCTTGGTTGGGTGCACGACATTGGCAGTGACCCTCGCTTTGCCAGTGACGAAGCCTCGCCAGTAGTGGCCGGCCCTGCGGCTTTATTACAGGAGGCTTTCAATGAAATAACATGGGGCAATATTGTACGCCCCGTGGGGCATGAGGTAGGCGGCACCCTGTTGCTTGATGCCGTGCTGGGCATGACTGGTGGTGGTATTTTGCGTGTGTCATTGCTTGACCCTTACTACTCGGCCAGTGAAGACTACCAGGGCATTTTTAACCTGCGTGACAATGTAATTGCCGCTGCTGGTGACGGTGTAATTATTGACTGGTATGAAAGTGAATACATTAACATTGAAAATGATGTTGACGTGGGCTTCTCGGCAGAATTGCTGGGTGCTACGCTGGTAGGGCTGGTAAAAACTGCACCCGCTGCCCCACCGGTAACGGGCACACCACCCCCTACAACCACCCCCGGCCCCATAGGCGGCCCGGCTACGCTGATTATTATTGCTGATATTATTTTCAACTGGCTGGGTGATGCCATACTGAACAACAGAATTAACGGGGCGGCTACCGATATTAAAGAGCAGGTAACCTTTGCCAAGTTAAGGGTGCCCATTAGTGACCCGGCCGAAGACAGGCTGGGCAGTGTGCGCTGGTACTTGCAGTCGTTCAGGGGCGACAGAGACCTGCAGGCCCCACAAATGGTGGTGACGGCCCCGTTAGTAGACCGGCAAAACGGTACTTACAATGGGGTAATTGTAATTAACAACAACCAGTATGCTTACAACTATGCGGGCATGTATGGCGTTGATGCAAAAACCTGTACCGAACGTTTGGTGGCCTTTAAAGGCAAAACCATTATGCAGCTGGGCGGCTTCCAGACCATTGACGTGGCAGACGACCTGTTTGTGTTTTTACTAAGCGAGGGCCAGGTATCTTTTGATGTCATTCCCGAAGGTTTCATTACCTTCCAGACCGGCCTGCCCACCAACCGCATACAGAACGACCCCTGCAACAGCGGCCCCCAACTGGTGATGGAACTGTTTAACACCCCGGCTACTGACGACGACTTTTTTAGCACTTATAAATATGACTTTATTCATGGCCGGGTAAAAGCCACTGGCGTATCGAGGGGGGGCATGCGCATTACCCTGAAAGGCAGTAACCTGAGGTTTGCTGACCTGCGCCTGATCAATACCATTACAGAGCCCCTGGCAAGTGGCACTAAAAAATTACAACCTTTCTTTAAAGACCAGCTGTCGTTACAGCTGGCCCCTAATGGCAAGTGGACCTACTTTGCTACCGGCCACAAATCGCCCACCCCCATGACAGCAGTTATCAACGGCAATGTGGGTACTACACAATCAGTTACCAAAACAGTAGAGATAACCAGCGACGAAGTGCTGTACAGAGGGTTGCGTAAAAACCTGACCAGTGTGCGCTACCAGGATGGCCTGATGGGCTGGGCTACCCCCAGAAACTGGGCACAGCCCAATGCCATTACCTCGGCCTATGCCCATAATGCTGGCGATAACGAAAGTGTATTTACCAGTTGGGCGTTTTCGCCACATGTACCCAGCCGCTTTGCTGATGGCTGGTTTAGTGAAGGGCTGATTTTAAAACGCAGAACGATACCGCGTACTGACAGCTACCCCTCGCCCGATAATGTGGGCGAAGAAGAGCGCCTGTACATAGGGCCCATTCGCGATGCCAAAGTATCAATCCTGACAGACAACTAAGCCACACCATGAACCTGAAAACTACCAAAAAATATTGTTTTGCGCTTTGGCTTGGGTTGTTGGCAGCCGTTGTATTTGACCCACGGGCTGTGTACAGTCAGAATACCTACCCGGCCATGCCGCCACAAAGCTTTTACCCCTGCTTTGTAGTGGGGGCTGTAACGGCCCCGCTTATAGACGACCCGGTGGCCCAGCAGTTTGTATTGCTTGATGCCGCCCAGGTAGTGGCTGGGGGCATTGCAACCCCATTGCCTGGCGGGCTAACCACCACCCTTACTGGTGAGGTATGCTTTAGCTTTGGCAACCAACTGTTACCTGGCACCTACATTATGGCCCATTTTAACGGGGGTGCCCAGGAGTTTATTGGCTACGGTTATGCGGGTGATGCCATTATGTACTCTACCCCCATTACCATTGACCGTTTGCTGCCTGTTGACCCCCTGACCAACGGGGCTGATGCCATTAGCCTTACCTCGCTGGCACCCATTGATATTTTGCTGGGTATTCAATACGCACCAGAGCAAATGCCTGACGATGGACCGGTGCTGCCAGATATTGGCAGTACGCTTAGCGTAACCACCACCATAGTAGGGCCCAATAATGATGTAATTACTTTAAATAATGTAGGTGGGGCTGGTAATTACCAGTTTCGTTATGGCGGCACATTTACCCCTACTGATTATGGGGTGTATAGCATGACCCACCAGGTGATTATTGGTACTATGGTACTGAACCAGCCGGGGTCTATCATTACCATTACTAACCCCAATGCAGCCAATTTACTTGACGAGCAGGTAGCCACGGCAAGCATCAGCAATGACCAGTTTGAGGCCAGCCTGATTAATATGCCTGCAGCATTTGCTTTTGACAATATACAACACACCCCAGATGCTACGGATGGGGCCGAAGCATCTGGCCGAGCGGGTAAAACAAGTAAGGAGTTATCAGTTGAGGCGAGCAATGGTACCAATGCTTTTGCGGTGCCGCTGAATGAGATGGGCGGCACGGGTACGCTGATGGGCCAGGCAACCAGCCCCGAAGGCCATAGTTTTAAGGTACCGTACCGGTACCGGTACCTGCCACAGGCCCCGGCAGGGCAGGCAGTGCATTCGGCCAACAGGCAATTGACCTACACCTTTGAAGCAACCCAGCAGCACCTGACCATTTTTGAAAATGCATTTAACCTGCTGCCACAGGGGCTGCCCGATAACCTTGAGCGGCTCAGTGCCATGTTTACCATAACTGGTAAGCAGCAGGGGGTTGCAGGTACATTACAGTTTAAGCTGAAAGAAGCGCTGAACCCACTGCAAAAACAACAGGCCAGGCTTTACCAGTGGAATACAACCACCAGCAGTTGGGTGCAGGCCAGCCAACAGGGCAGCTACCAACCAAAAACCGGCACTTATGATGTAGCCATACAAGGCTTGGGTACCTATGCCTTGTTTACCCAGGTACCCGCTACCCTGCCTGAAGCACTGGTAGCCATTACCCAGCCAGCAGCTAATGCAGTGCTGCCTGCTGCACAAAACCACCCCATAAAGGTAGAAGCAACACATACTGGCCCCATTGAAAAAATTGTGCTGTTTGAAAACGATGTGGAAGTGGGCCAGGTGCCGGGCAATGCCGGGGCCATTGACTGGGCCGGCACACCTGGCAACACCTACCAGTTGCAGGCTGTGGCCTATACCGCAGAGGGGGTGGCTTATTCAGCAGCAAGAACCATAACCATAACTGTAGAAAGTCAACAGCCCCTGCTGAGCCTGGTATACCCTGAAAATGAGCAGAGTTACATTGAAGGCAACGAATTGACTGTACATGCGGCCCTGGAATACAGCAACGAGCCACCTATACATGTAGATTTTTATGCTGATAACGAGTGGATAGGGCAGGGAACGGCCGCTTCGGCCAGGGCATTTTCAATAAGCTGGCCTGCCCATAACCTGGGCCAGGTAGCCCTGAGTGCCCGCGCCCTGTTTACTGATGGCACTACCCTGACCACAGACAATATTACCATTAACATTTACAGAACCAACAGCCTGCCTGATATAGCCATTACCGGGGTAGGCGGGCAGCCCGCTACCACAGCCGAAATTGAAGTATTTGGCGCAGCACCTGTGGCCGTTACTTTTGAAGCCACTGATGCCGAAGGGCCTGTGAGTACCATTGCCCTGTATGCCAATGGCGCCCTGGTGGGTGAGTTGAGCGGAGGTGCCGGCAGCATTGACTGGCAGCCTGACCGTGCCGGCTACCACCTGTTAACGGCTGTAGCTACTGATGCCCAGGGCGGGCAGGCACAGGCCCCCGCAGTGCCAGTGGTTGTGACCACCAACCAGGCACCCACCATTGCCATGGAAACAGAGCTGGTGCGGCATGATGCTGAAAAGGGCACCCTATTGTACATTGTGCACACCACGGTAAACGACCCTGAAGGTGAAATTGCCCTGGTGCAGTGGTATGTGGGTGGTACCCTGCTGCGCAGCGAAACCACTGGCCCCTACACCATTACCGTTGAAGTGCCCTATGATGGCAATACCACCCTTGAGGCTGAAGTAGTTGACGGGGCCGGGGCCCGCACACTGGCGGCCCCCATTATACTGGGTGGCAACCAGCCCCCTACAGTAGCCCTGGCCAGCGAGGCCCACCTGCAGGTGCTGAACCAGCCACAGGCAGTAACCCTTACTGCGCAGGCGGCTGACCTTGACGGGCAGGTGCAGGAAGTGCGCTATTATGTAAATGGCACCCTTACCGCACAGCTTAATGAGCAGCCCTATACCCTGACGCTGAACAACCCGGCACCGGGCAGTTACCAGGTGGCAGCTGTGGCCTATGACGACAAGGGCAGCCTTACCACCTCAATGCCAGTAAATTTCAGGGTAAACCACCCGCCACAGTTGGCACTGCCTGATGATTTGGCCGCGGTATACCACGAGCAGGCCGATTTTGTGTTTGCCCCTGCCATTACCGATGCCGATGGCACACCCGTAGAATTACAGCTGATGCTGAACGGCCAGCCCTACGCCACCACTACTGATGTGGCACAGGGCACACCCGTTACCATAACCAACACCGGCCAGTATACCTTAACTGCCATTGCCTTTGATAACGACGGTGGCAGCACAGCCATTGACTACCCCTTTACCGTAAATGCCCTGCCCACCCTTTCAGTAGCTGTACCAGCCCTGATTGAGGGCGGCAGGCCCTGGCAGGTGGCCCTGCAGGCCAAAGACCGTGACGGTAAGGTGGCCAGTGCGGCACTTTACCTGGATAATGCCCTGCTGGCACAGAAAACGGATAAGCCATACACCTTTACCGTGAATGACCTGGCCGCAGGTACCTATACGCTGCGTGCCGAGGCCACAGATAACTTGGGCGGCAGCCGCACACAACTACTGCCCCTGGCAGTAAACAGCGTGCCTACAGCCCGGCTGACTGATGTTAGCGGCCAGCAGCCCAATGCCACCAACCAACTGGTATTGCCTGCAACAGGCCAGTATACAATTAACACCAGTGCTGCCGATGCCGATGGCAACATTGCCCAGGTGCAATGGCAGCTAAACGGCTTGCCTATGCAGGCGCTACAGCAGCCACCCTACCAGTTTAACTGGCAGGTGCTGAGCCCTGGCCAATACCAGGTGGCAGTGGCCGCTACTGACAATAGCGGGTCAATCACCACCAGCAGTTATGAGGTTACGGTTTGCCCTGAATGCCTGCCCGAAGGGCCCGGCGACCTGAAGGCCTGGCCGAACCCATTTAGTGGGGCGGTTAATCTGATGTATGACCTGGCCGAGCAAAGCAACACCACCATTGTGGTGTATGATGCCCTGGGCCATGCCACCACCACCCTGCTAAGCAACCAGTTGACTGATGCCGGCAGGCATCAGGTAACCTTTAACCTGGGCCCCCTGGCCAAAGGGCTGTACCTGGTACAGCTCTTTACCAACGGCAGGCCCGCAGGCAATACCAGAATAGTGAAAACCAATTAAGCCAATACAGTACAACCAAGCATTAGGAGCCGGCAGCTCGCTGCCAACATAAACGACTACTTCGATGAGAACACAGTTTACAATTACAGGGATTTTGCTGACACTGCTGTTCAGTTTCAGGGCTTTGGCGGGCCCGGCTGATACAGTATATGTAGTAAGCACACAAGGGGTATATGCCCCCATTACTGGCACAGAAAACTTTGTGTCACTGTCTGACGACCAGATGACGGGCCTGTTGCCCATAGGTTTTACCTTTAACTTTTTTGGGTTGGCCTATACGGAGTTCCAGATCTCGTCTAATGGGTTTGTAACCTTTGACAGCGGCACCGATAATGGCTGCTGTGATGGCCAGGTGCTGCCAGACTCCAACACACCCAATAACCTCATTGCCGTTGCCTGGCAAGACCTTGACCCGCCCCAGGGGGGCACCATTTCGTACTTTACCACCGGTACGGCACCCAACCGAAGGCTGGCTGTAAACTTTAACAGCGTGGCTTTGATTAGCGGGTCGGGTACGCTTACGGCTCAGGTAATTCTGTACGAGGGCTCAGACATTATTGAAATACACACCGCCAACTACCAGCCTGATGGCAACAATACCACTATGGGTATTGAAAACATCGACGGATCCATCGCCTATTTCCCTGTAGGGCGCAATGGGTCTACCACCTGGGGGGCCACCAACGAAGTAGTACAATTTGCCCCACCCACAGCCAATGGCATTGACATTGCGCTGTCGGCCATTATCACGCCAGATGTGCTTTGCCCCGGCTCCAATCAAGTAAAAGCACAATTAACCAACCTGGGTAGTGAAGTCATTACCAGTGCTACCGTAAACTGGGAGTTTGACGGCGTGCCCCAACCCGCCATTAACTTTACCGGCACTATTGATACCATTGGTGGCAGTGGCAGTTCAGTAGCCGAAGTAGTGCTGGGCAATGCCAACTTTAGCTTTCAGCACAACATCAAAGCCTATGCCTCTGCGCCTAACGGAGGTACTGATGCCAACCCTGGCAATGATACTACCATTAATGCTGTACAGGTAGGCCTTGCGGGCAATTACACCATTGGCGGCATTAGTGCTGATTTTAATACCTTTAATGAGGCAGTTAGTGCTCTGGTAAGTGGCGGTGCCTGCGGGCCGGTTACTTTTAACGTGCGTACAGGCTTTTACAATGAGCAGGTAAACCTGCCTGAAATTACCGGCGGTGGCTGCAATACCCCGATTGTATTCCAGAGTGAAACCGGCAACCGGGGCGATGTGATTCTCACCTTTAATGCCACTACCTCAGCGCAAAACCACACCGTATTTTTAAGCGGGGCCGATGGCATTACCTTTCGCGACCTGACTTTGCAGGCTACCAACGGCACTTACGGCCGGGTGCTCAGGCTACAGCAGGGCGCTACCTGCAATACCTTTGAGCGGGTAAACTTTATTGGCGTTAACACCACCTCTACCTCTACCAACTACTCAGTCATTTATTCTGACGGAGGCAACAGCATAGCCAATAACGACAACGACAACACCTTTGTGAATGACAGCATCAGGAACGGCAGCTACGGCATGTACTGGTATGGCTATACCAGCGGTACCGGTGGCCGTGAAACGGGCCTGAAGGTAGAAAACAACATTTTTGACGGCCAGTACTACATGGGCATCAGGGCCGAGTACCAGGATGGTGCCACCTATGCCGGCAACACCTTAACCACTGCCACCAATTACACCAGCCATTATGGCCTGTACCTGCAGCGCCATTACCTGGGCACCACCATTACGGGCAATACCGTAATACAGCCCGATGGCTATGCGGTATACGTTTGGGATTGTGACGGTACGCCCACTGAGCGTATGCTCATTGCCAACAATGCTGTTTCAGTAGGTGGCACCTCAGGTAGCCGTTGGGGCATATACACGGGCAGTAGCGAGTACCAGGACTGGTACCACAACACCGTACATATGTACAACAACCAGCCCAGCAGTTATGCCTTCCGTAATGCCAGTAGCAGCAGCAACCGCTATTTTAACAATGCCTACATCAATACCGGCACTGGTTACGCCTTTTATTTAGACAATACCAACTCAATAGAGCAATCGGACTATAACGCTTTTTACAGCAACGGCACCCGGATTACTTACGCCAATGGCGACAGGGCCGACCTGGCCGCATGGCAGATACAAACCGGCAGAGACTTTAACAGTATTGACAGCGACCCCCTGTTTACCAGCAATACCAACCTAAGGCCCAACAAGGCTTTGTTTGATGGCAAGGGCACGCCGCTGGCTGAGGTTACGGTAGACCTTGACAGCGTGGTACGTGCCGACCCACCAGATATTGGGGCATTTGAATTTACCCCCACCGGGGCCGATATTGAGCTGGCCCAGGTGCA
>CAZXTW010000134.1:0-11129 GCA_964643525.1 uncultured Roseivirgaceae bacterium | reverse complement strand
GTAAGCACCCTGAGCCAATGGCGCAACTTTACCCAGCAGCAAGATGCCAACAGCCTTATAACCAACCCACTATTTACCTCTAGTACAAACCTGCGCCCTCAAAGCAGCCTAACAGATAATAAAGCACTGGCGCTGGCTGCTGTTAATATTGACCAGACAGGGGCTAGCCGGGCGGCCACACCCGATGCCGGGGCATATGAGTACACAGCCGCAGGCAATAACCTGACCGTAACCGCCATCAGGGTACCGCAGGCCCCCTTTGCGGCGGGCAACCACCCTGTGTACTTTACAGTAAAAAATACAGGTGCTAATGAAATTACCTCCTTAAGCTATTCATTTACCATAAACGGCAACTTTACACCTGCCCCCCCCAGCTGGTTTGGGTCCATACCAGTGGGCCAGTCAGAAGAGATTTCGCTGGGCAACATCAACTTTGTTGAAGGCCAGCCATACACCATACAAGTAGAGGTAAGCTCACCCAACTTTGAAACAGATATTTATGCGGCCGATAACAGCTTTACCATAAACAACATATATGCTGCTTTGGGAGGCACCTATACTGTTGGGGGCACTGACCCGCACTTTACCACATTAACCCAGGCGGTAAATGCGTTAAACTACGGTGGGGTAGCCAGTGCCACCACCTTGCTGCTCAGGCCGGGCACCTACAATGAAGTCATTGAGCTAAAGCCAGTAGTGGGGGCATCGGCCAGTAACCCAATTACTTTTACAGCAGAGCAAGGCAACGCGGCAACCACCATTATTAACCGCACCACCACTACAAACAGCTATAACGTATTACTAAACGGGGCCAGCCATGTTACGTTTAGCCACCTTACGTTTGATGCCAGTGCGGCAGGCAGTGGCAACGCCATCAGGCTGCTGCAAGGAGCCAGCCACCTTACCTTCACAGATAATACCTTTAAAGGGGCGGCCAATACCTGGTCGGGGCAGGATAATGCGCTACTATATGCCCAAAACAGCCAAACAGCAGCCCATAACCACCACTACCTCACCATAACCGGCAACAGCTTTCAGGGCGGTAGCTACGGCGTTTTTTTGCAGGGCTACACCAGCAGCCAGCCTGCAGAAAACATCACCCTGCATAACAACAACCTGAGTGGTCAAACAAACCACTCAGCATACCTGTACAACTACCAGCACCTTACCGCAACCAACAACACCATAACCAACACCACCGCCTATGCCAATGGCATTGAGGTTGGCAGCTGCAATGGCACCATACGGCTGTTAAACAACCGCATTCGTGTAAACACGGCCAGCGGTATTGACATTGACAATGCCTTTGGTGGCACTGACGGTCTGCTCATTGCCAACAACTTTATTACTGCAGAGGGGGGTAGCAACACGGCCTACGGCATTTATTCCAGCTCGGCCGCTAACCAAACCATTATACACAACAACATACAGGTAAGCGGCACCAACAGCAGCTCGGCAGCGGTTTACCTTAACTGGCAAAATAACAACCAACACCAGCTGTACAACAACAACCTGGTCAATACGGGCAGCGGTTATGCGCTGTATGTAAGCAACCCAGCCAACATTAGTACCATAAGCCACAACAACCTGTACAGTCAGGGCAGCAACCTGGCTTACTGGAGCGGCAACAGGGCCACGCTGGCAGCGTTACAGACCATAAGTGGTAAAAACCAGCAATCGCTTACTATTGACCCTAACTACCAGGATGCCGCCACTGGCGCACTGTATGCGCAAAACACCTTGCTTGATGGGGCGGGCAACCCCCACGGCCTGGTTAGTACAGATATTGACGGCAAGCCACGCAACAACACCCAGCCCGATATTGGGGCCAATACCCTGACCGCGAGCGGTATTGACGTAAGCATTGCCCGCATGGTATTGCCGCAGGGGGGCATACTGCCCCAGGGTAGCCAGCCCATTACCATTGAATTATACAACAACGGCACCACCAGCTTAACAGGGGCCACCATTCAATGGAGCGTAAACGGCACCGCCCAGGCCCCTCAAAACTGGTCGGGCACTTTGGCACCGGGCACTGCCCAAAGCGTGGTATTAAGTAACTACACCCTGGCAGTGGGCACAGAATACAGCTTTGAGTTCACAGCCAATGTATCGGCACAGGGTGCTGACGTAAACCTACAAAACAACCAGTTACAGGTAACCGGCCTGTATGCAGGCCTTTCTGGTACCTACACCATTGGTAATGGCACCACCCCGCCTGCCTTTGCCACCTTTACCCAGGCGGTAAACGCCCTGAAACAAGGGGGCGCTGCCGGGCCGGTTACCTTTTTAGTGCACAACGGCACCTACAACGAGCAGCTTACCCTACCAGCCATACGGGGCGCATCAGCAACCAATACCATTACCTTTATTGCTCAGGGGGGTAACAGGCAACTGGTTACCTTAAGCTATGAAGGCACCAGCACCAACAACTACGTAGTGCAACTGAACGGGGCCCACCACCTGCGCTTTGAAAAACTTACCATTGAAAACACCAGTACCAGCAACGGCCGAGTGTTTGAGCTGGCCAATAATGCCAGCCACAACCGTTTTATAGACAACATCATTAAAGGGCCACAAACCACCAACAGTGGCGAAAACATGGCACTGGTCTATGAGCCTTACCAAAACAGCCGTGAGCAAAACAACAACTACAACACCTGGCAGCAAAACCTGTTTCAGGGCGGCAGCTACGGGCTGCGCCTAAACGGTTACAGCAGCAACAATGGGCAAAGTGCCATTGGCAACACAATAAACAACAACCAGTTTACCAACCAGTATTATTACGGGCTTTACATTGAAGAACAGGCCCAGCTGCAAATTAACCGCAACCACATCACCACCAACAGCACCGTTTCGTGGTTTACCGGCATGTACATTCAGTACAACCAAAACGGCGGCAGCATTAGTACCAACCAGGTAATTGGCAGCAACCAGCAGGGTATGTACCTGTATGATGTAAGCGGCACACCTACTGCCCCCATGCTAATAGCCAACAACTATGTGTATGGTAACGGCAGCTTAAATGACTACCTGGTAGAAAACCAGGAAGGTGAGCACCAGCAGTGGTATTTTAACACCTTTAATTCAGCAAGCAACAACCAGCCTACGCTATACAACAGCAACCCTGCCCACCAAACGTGGTACAACAACATTATACTTAACGCAGGCAATGGCCACGCCTTGAGCTTAAACGGCACGCCAGATTTTTATACGGCCAACCATAATGTGTACTGGAGTGCCGCCAGTAACAGGCTAAACCTATATAATAGCACTGAATATACCCAGTTGGCTGCCTGGCAGGCGGTATTTGGCACAGATGCCAACTCGTTGCATACTGCCCCGCAACTAACCAGCAGTACAGACCCCACCCCGCAAAAAGCACTGCTCAACAGTACGGGGCGTTTTGTGGCCAGCGTAACTACCGACTTAAACGGCCAACCAAGAAGCAACCCGCCTGATATTGGGGCTATAGCCTTTACCCCTTCAGGCAACAGCATGCAAGTACTTGCTTTTGAGCTGCCCCAAGCCCCTTTTGCGGCAGGCACCTACCCTGTAAAGGTTACCTTGCGTAATACTGGTGGCAGCATCCTCACTACGGCCACCATCAACTGGTCGGTCAATGGCCAGCCACAAACGCCCTATGCGTGGTCTGGTAGTTTACTTACCGGCCAAACGCAGCAGGTAACCCTGGGCACTTTCGCCTTTAACCACGCGGTAGCCTATACTATTGTGGCCACATCGGCCAGCCCCAATGGCCAGCCTGATACTGACCCACAAGATGATGCGCTTACGCAAAACAACGTATATACAGCTTTGCAGGGCAGCTATACCCTGGCTGCCAGCAATGCCAACTTTGCCTCGTTTGGCCAGCTTTCAAACGCCTTACGCTATGGTGGGGTTACTGGTGCGGTAACGGTTAATGTGCAGGCGGGCACTTATGAAGAACAGGCCACCTTTTATGCAGCGCCAGGCGCATCGGCCACCAACCCCATTACTCTGCAAAGCCAGGGTAATAACCCGGCCCTGGTAACCGTGCAGCTTAATGCGGGCAGTACAAACAACTGGCTGTTCAATCTAAGCGGAGCGCAGCATTACCACATCAAAGGCATTACACTAAAAGCACTGAACCTATATAACCAAAGACTGGTGGTGCTTGAGCAGGCGGCGCACAACAATAGCCTTGATAATATGATACTACAAGGCCAGGTAACCAATACCAATGGGGCAGGGGCTGCCCTTGTGTATGCCAACCCCTCAGAAAGCACTGAAATAAGCAACAATACCAGCATAACCAACAGCCAGTTGCTTAACGGTGCCTACGGTATATATGTAGAAGGCCCTGGCGCCTCTTTTGACCAGCGCGTACAGGGTTTTGTATTAAATAACAATACCGTTAGCGGCCAGTACTATGCTTTTATCTATCTGTACTACCTGCATGCCCCTGAAATGCGGAGCAACCACTTTACGGCTACCAACAGCAGCATTACCAACTTTCAGGGGGTGTCAATTAACGGCTGTTATGGGGCCACCCGCTTTACAGAAAACAAAATAAATGTACAGGCAGCGGGCTATGCCCTGTACCTGAACCAAATAGAAGGCACACCTGCCAGCCAGGCATTAATTGCCAATAACGCCATCAGCCAGCAGGCCTCGGCCAGCAGCAGCTATGCAGCCTACATTGCTTCGGGCAGCTACCTGCGGTTTATCCACAACTCAGTTTTAACCTACGGCAGCGGCAGTACTGACAGCTATGCCCTGTACAAACAATACACTGAAGGGGGGCAGTTGTACAACAACGTACTGGCCAACACTGCCGGGGGCTATGCCCTGTACTGGAACAACAGCAGTGACCCCACCCTGAGCAATTATAACGCCTATTACACCACGGCAACACCTTTTATATACTACAACAGCAGCGCACTGGCCACCCTGGGCCACTGGCAAAGCCAAAGCAACAAGGGCACTAACAGCGTGCAGGGCAACCCTTACTTTGCATCAGATACTGACCTGCACAGCACAGCAGTATTACTTAACGGGGCCGGTACACCCATTGCCGATGTAACCATTGATATTGACGGGCAGCCCCGCCAAAACCCGCCTGATATTGGCGTTGATGAGTTTGATATTGCCGCCAACGATGCCGCCCTCACAGCCATTACCGCACCCGCCAAGCCAATGCCCGCAGGCAACAACACTGTTACCGTTACCCTGTTGAACAACGGCCTGGTAAACCTGACTACAGCTACCATTAACTGGCAGGTAAACAACCAGGCCCAAAGCCCGTTTACCTTTTCAGGCAGCATTAGCCCCGGTACTGCACAAAATGTAAACATAGGTACCTACAACTTTACGACCGGGCAGGCCTATGCCATTACAGCAGAAGTATTGGCCCCAAACAATGCTACCGACGGCCTGGCCGATAACAACACGGCTACCGTGAGTGGCCTCTATACGGCCCTACAAGGCGCATATACCATAGGGGGCATGGCACCAGACTATGCCACCCTGGCCGCTGCCGTGACTGATCTTGACCTGAAGGGCGTTGCGGCTGCCGTGACCTTTAACATAAGGCCCGATACCTATACCGAACAGCTTACCCTGCTGCCCGTAGCAGGGGCTACGGCCACCAACACCGTAACCTTTCAGGCAGAGGGGCAAGACAGCACCCTGGTGCATATTACCTACAACGCCAACAGCAGCAGCCCGCACACCATCTGGTTAAACGGGGCTGACCACATACACCTGAAGCACCTGAAAATTAGTGGCCAAAACCAAAGCAATGCGCGCGTACTTACCTTTAGCAATGGGGCCAGCCACAATGTGGTGCAGCAGGTAACCATAACGCAACCCAGCCATACATTCTGGAACAGTAATGGCGTAAATATATATGCTGAAGCCAATAACGAGGCCAGCAACAACAACAGCCACAATACCATTACCCACAACACCCTGCTGGGGGGGCATGCCGGTATTTATTGGAGTGGCTACACCAGCGGGCAGGCTACTGACCAGCATAACCGCTTTGAAAACAACCATATAGGCAATTATTACAACTACGGCATATACCACAACAGCAGCAGCTACTTAAGCGTACGGGGCAACAACATTGGCTCTGACAACCCCTACAGCTACAAAAACGGCATTTACCTTCAAAATGCCCAACAGGGCACCCGGGTTATGAACAACCGTGTGGTGCAGGCCAACGCCCAGCACGGGCTGTACCTTCATATAGTTGCCACCGGCAGCAACAATGCATTGGTGGCCAACAACTATACCTACATAAACGGCAGTAATGCCAGCGCGGCCCTTTACCTAAGCAACGCCCAGCACACCGGGGTGTACTACAACACTGCTGTAATGGGTAACGTGCCTACCGGCAGCACCGCTGCCGCCCTTTATACTACCAGCGGCAGCCAGTTGGCCGTGCTTAACAACAACCTGGTAAGCCAGGGCCAAACCTATGCTGCCTACTACGGCAGCACTGGCAGTAACACCTACAGCGCCGTTAACAACAACAACTACTACAGTGCCAGTGGGGCCATTGCCTACTGGACCAACGCCCACACCACTCTGGCCCAGTTGCAGGCTGCCAGTGGCCGTGACCAGCAGGCGGTAAGTACTGACCCCATGTTTGCTGCCCCCAATGACCCCACCCCAACGGCGGTGGCCCTCAATGGCGCTGCCACACCCGTGGCACAGGTAACTACCGACCTGAACGGCAACACACGCCACGGCACAGTGCCTGATATTGGGGCGGTAGAGTTCAACACCCTAACGGCAGATGCCTCTGTTACGGCCATCAACACCCCGGCTAAACCCTTTGCCAGCGGCAGCAACCCGGTGCGCGTTACCCTGTTTAACAACTCGCAAACTGTACTGAACAGCGTAAAAGTAAACTGGCAGGTAAACGGTGTGGCACAGCCTGAAGTAAACTTTACCTTAAGCCTGCAGCCAAACACGGCCCAGGAGGTAACCCTGGGCAACTACCCCTTTCTGGCAGCAACAGCCTATACCATTACGGCTGGCACCCTGCTGCCCAATGGCGTGGCTGATCAGGATGCCAGCAATGACCAGGCTACCATTACCAACCTGTATGCTGCCATGCAGGGCACCTACACCATTGGCGGTACTGACGCTGACTTTGCCACCTTTACTGAAGCCACCCACCTGCTACACAATGGGGGCATTGTAGGCCCTGTGCAGTTTCAGGTGCGTGACGGCAGCTACACAGAGCAACTCACCCTGGCAAAAGTAGCCGGTGCCTCGGCCACCAACACCATTACCTTTACCGGCCAGAACAACCAGGCCAGTTTGGTTACCCTGCAGTACCAGGCTACCTCCGCCGCACAAAACCATGTTGTAAAACTAAACGGCACCAGCCATGTGCGCATAAGCCACCTTACCATAAACGCAACGGGTACCACAGGCTATGCACGCGCCATTGTGTTGGCCAATGGGGCATCTAACAACCAGTTTACAGACCTGGTTGTGCAGGGCAGGGCCGTAAACAGCAACAGTACTGACTATGCCCTTGTATGGGCCACCAATGCCAGCAACACCACCTACCAAAGCAACAATACCTTTCACAACAACACCTACATTAACGGCAGCACGGGTATTTACCTTGAAGGCAATAACAACAGCCAGTTTATTGAAACAGGCACCGTTATAACCAGCAGTACCTTCCAGAACCAGTACAGGGCTGCCATTGATGTGCGCTACCAAAGCAGCCTTACCCTACAAGGCAATACCATCACTACCAACAGCACCAATACTGACTACAAGGCCATTAACCTAAGCAACAATGGCGGTGCCCTGACAGTAACCGGCAACACCGTGGTTGCCCCGGCAGGCACCGGCCTGGCACTGGCGGCCAACACCGCCACCGTAGCCAACCAGGTACTGGTGGCCAACAATATGATTACGGTACAGGGGGTGGGCAAGGCCTACGGCATTGATCTGAACAATGCCCAGCGTGTAAAACTGTACCACAACAACCTGTTGGTTACGGCTACCAGTGCCACCCAAAACGCTGCGCTGAACATGAGCAGCAGCGGCAATAATAATGACATCATTAACAACAACTTTGTTAATACAGGGGCAGGCTTTGCGGCTTATTACAGCAACGGCACGGCCCTGGGCACCATAAACCACAACAATTACTTTGTGGCGGGCACCAGGCTGGCTTACCTTGACGCTGACCTGGGCAACCTGCCCCAGTTGCAGGCAGTAAGCGGTCAGGAGGCCAATGGCATTACAGCAAACCCCGGTTACTTTGGCGTAGCCGACCTGCACGTGAACAGCCCTGACCTTGACGGGGCCGGTACGCCCCTGGCCTTAGTACCGGTTGATATTGATGGACAAACCCGTAACAGTACCGAGCCTGATATTGGGGCCGATGAGTTTACCTTTACCAACAGTGACTTTACCATTAACGCCCCTGCTGAAGGTACAACCCTGTACAGCGGCCAGGCCGTGGCCATTGCCTGGCAAAACACCGTGCTGCCTGCCACTGGCCTGGTGCGTATTGAATACAGCACTGACAACAAGCAAACCTGGGCTTTAATTACTGAAACGCCCAACAGCGGCAGCCACACCTGGCAGGTACCTGCCAGTATGGCCACCAGCAGCCAGGCCTATATTAAAGTAGGGGAGGCCGGTACCAACTTTGAACAGAACAACAGCCAGCAGGCGGTAAACACGGTAAATATCAGCAACCTGGTGGCGCAGCCCACCGGCACCTGGTATGCAGGCTTTAGCTACCCGGTTACCTGGGCGGCCAGCCTCATTGACGTGCCCACCCTGCAGCTAGACTACAGCCTTGACGGTGGCACCACCTGGCAGGCGGTGGGCAGTGTGCCCAACACCGGCAGCTACACCTGGGCACTGCCTAACACGCTTACGGCCAGCACCGCCGCCTACCTGCGCCTGAGCCACCCAACCCTGCCCACCGTTAATGACACCAACAACCAGCCAATAACCATTGAGGTACCCCAGCTGGTGCTTACCTACCCGGCCAACGACCAGACCCTGTATGCCGGCAGAAGCTACAACATTACCTGGACGGAAACGGGCATACCTGAGGGAGAGACTATAGTAATTGAATATGCTGAAGATGGCGCCAACTATACCCAGCTGAGTACCGAAAGCGCACAGGCCCGTACGTTTGCCTGGCAGCTGCCGTACAGCCAGCCCGCCACGGCCAGCGGAAGCATAAGAATAAGGCACGCCACCAACACCAACCTGGCCAGCCAAAGCGGTACCCTGACTGTGCTGGTACCAGCCCTGAGCCTTACCGCACCCAACGGGGGGCAGCAGTGGGTGCGTGGCCAAACCAATGAAATTACCTGGGCAGCCACCCACTTTACCGGCAGTGCCCAGGTGCAAATTGCCTACAGTACAGATGGTGGCACCAGCTTTACTGACCTGGCCCTGGTGGCTGCCAACCAGCAGCGCTACGTGTGGAACATACCACTTGACCAGCCCCTGGCCGATGCCTACCGCATACGGCTGCAAGTGCCTGATGCCCCCACCATTAATGCCCCCAGCCCAGCCAACTTTAGCGTAATTGATGAGCCTACAGGCAACCGCCAAAGCAACCCGCTGGCCCTGGCCCTGCCCGGCACCATAAGCAACACCACCAACCTGTACAGCAATACCTACACCGGCCCTAACGCCTGGGCTACCAATGATGTATGGTACAGCTTTACCGTACCTACTTGTACTGACGAGGCCACCTTTACCGTAGCTACCACCACCAGCAGCGTTTGCCTGCACCTGCTTACTGCCGCAGGCACCCACCTGCAAAGCAGCTGTGGCAACACCAAACAGCTGGTGGCGAACAACCTGGCGGTAGGCCAAAGCTACCTGTTGGTAGTGCAGGGCAGCCAGAACAACATGGCCTATGACCTGACCACCGCCTCCACTGAGCACAGCCCTGCTTTGCCTGCTGAAATTGTGATTTGCTCAGGGCAAGATACTACCCTGAACCCTGGCCAGGACCTGAATGCCACCGCCTACCTGTGGAGCACCGGGGCCACCACGCCCACCATTACTGCCAGTACTGAAGGCACCTACTGGGTTGATGTAACCAAAAACGGCTGCACCAAACGGGCGCAAACCCAGGTACGCTTTAACCCCACCACCGTAGGTGCCTTTGCTGCCACGCAGCCCGCCAACGGTGCCCTGAACCGCAGCCTGCCCCTGACCTTTACCTGGCAGGAGGCACTGAATGCTGATGAGTATGAGCTGTACCTGTGGCCACAAGGTACCACAGAACCGGCCACCCCCTTTGTGGCAGGCATTACCGGGCTGAGCACCACCGTTACTGAAGGCATACCCTACGGCACCGCCTACAACTGGCGCGTAAAAGCCGTAACCCAATGCAGCCAGGCGGCCACCCAGGTGCGGGTGTTCAGCATGCGCCAGCTGCCCGACCTGGTGGCGGCCCTGCAACAGGTACCCGCCACCGTTGAGGCCGGCCAAAACCTGAGCCTGGGCTGGCGCATCAGCAACGAGGGGCAGGCCTCTACCGGCAGCGATACCTGGGCCGATAGGGTATACCTAACCCCCAACCAAAGCACCAGCCTGCAAGGGGCCACCTACATTGGCCAGGCCGGCAATGCCAGCTTCTTAAATGCAGGTACCTTTTACGATGCCACCGCCGCCCTGCCCGTGCCGGTGCACCTCAGCCCCGGCCAGTACTACGTAATTGTGCTGCCCAGTGGCCTGATTGATGCCAACCCGGCCAACGATGCTGCCCTTTCGGCACAGCCGCTAACAGTAACGGCACCCACACGCCCAGACATAGCCCCCCAAAGCATTACCTACAGCAACATGGCAGTTTCGGGCGGGCAGCTGCAGGTGCTGTACGTCATTAAAAATACCGGCACCAGGGCACTCACCACCATATACAACAACACCTTATACATAAGCCCCAATGCCAGCTACAGCGGTGGGGGTAACATTAGCGTGGGCACACAGCGCATGTACAAAGTGCGCGCCACCCTGAGCGGTGTGCCCCTGGCCCAGCCCGAAGAGTACAATAGCCTGGCCGTTAACCAGGATACTACCGTATTATTGACCATTGATCTGCCCCAGGGTATTGAAGGGCAGTACTACCTGCA
>CAZXTW010000133.1:0-11130 GCA_964643525.1 uncultured Roseivirgaceae bacterium | reverse complement strand
TGGTACTGCCTTCACCGGTGGGAGAGTAGGTCGTCGCCAACCCCTTACTAACATACAAGGCCCTCAATCGAGGGCTTTTTTTTTGGCTTAACGCCAACACCACCCACCGTATGTCATGCACAACAACCTATTTGACGTGATTTCGTTTTTGTGTTAAGTATTTAGTTTTATTATTGTATATCGTTGTGCTAATTAAAAGAAGTACTACTAGCCTGCGTATTTCATTAGCAATGATTACACATGAAGGTTAGTAGTTTTCGAGTGGCTTAGTAGTCATTTAGTTGACTCTGCTTAACGTACAACATCCCCCTCACCCCCTTCATAGGGGGAATATTTACGTACATGCTCCCCCTTTGAAGGGAGGACTGAAGCGTGAAAACCATTCAGTGAATGGTTTTAGCGAAGGGCCAGCCTGTAGGGGATGAAGGGGGATGTTTCTACCAGTTGAATGCAGTAAGGCTAAGTGCATCACAACGAACTATTGTTTTAGTTTAGAAATAGGCCTTAACAGGCAAGCGCAGCCTGTTTTACAATACACAATCAATGAGTTTTTTATATCCGCAAGTTCTGTTTGGTCTCTTTGCCCTTGCAATCCCGATCATCATCCATCTTTTTAACTTCCGCAAGGCTAAACGCATCCTATTTTCCAATACCCAGTTTTTGCAGGTAGTTAAAAAAGAAAGCACCACCCGCCTAAAAATCAGGCATTTGCTGGTGCTACTTGCCCGCCTGCTGTTTATCTTCTTTCTGGTAGTGGCTTTTGCACAGCCCTACTTTCCTGACCAGGAAGAAGCCCTGACCGATAAAAGCGTGCTGATTTACCTTGATAACTCCCTCAGCATGTCAAACCTCACTGATCAGGACATATCGGCCCTGACGCAAGGCGTGCGCAGCGCCAACCAGGTGCTGAACCGCTACCCCAGGGGCACCCGCTTTGTGCTGCTTACCAATGATTTTGCTGCGTGGTCAAACTTTCCTAAAAGTAAAGAAGAGGTAGAAGAGAAGCTGACGGAGCTAGAACACTCATATGTACGCAGGCCCCTCATGACCGTGCTCGGCAAGCTGGCCAATACCCTGGTGAATGTACCTGACGAAAAGGTAGATGTATACCTTATCTCAGACTTTCAGCGGACCAACCTTACGGGCAATACCATTGAACTGGCCGACCAACGCAACTACCGCATCATACCCATAGGCTTTCAGGGCCAGGCCAACGTGTTTGTTGATTCTGCCTACCTGCGAGACCCTTACCTGACCAGGGGCGTAAGCAATGAACTGGTGTTCAGAATCAGAAACGTAGCCAACCGGCCCATACAAAATGTAGGTTTAAAGCTGTTTATTAACGGCAACCAGGTAGCCAACTCTAGTGTTGACATTGCCGCGCAGGCTTCTGAAACCATACCCTTCGTACTGAACTATGCGCTTGAGAGCATTAATGATGGCATGCTGAGCCTTGATGACTTTCCGGTTACGTTTGATAATGACTTTCACTTTAACCTGAACCTGACCGAGCAGATTAAAGTACTTGAAATTACAGGCACCGGTATTACTCAATCGCCTTTGCCCGGTGTGTTTGGCAATCAGGACCTGTTTGAGTTTAGCAGCTATGCCAGCAGCAATGTTGATTACAATGCGGTAAACCAAAGCGACCTGGTGGTGCTTAACGGGGTAGAGCCGCTTGATGAGGCACTGCTGGCTGTACTACAAACCTACCTTGATGCCAGCGGGGCCATAGCTTATATACCGGCAGCAGCCAATGGGGCCGCTGGTGCCCAACGACTGGGTGCTGTGGCTGTGCGCGCCAGCGAAACCGAAACTATGGTGGGCCTGGCCAGGGTTGACCAGCGGGCACCCTTTTTCAGAGATGTATTTGATGAAGGGGGCAGCGGCAACTTTACCATGCCCGATAGTAAGCGCCTCATTACCTGGCGCGGTGGCACTGACCTGATTCGT
Organism: uncultured Roseivirgaceae bacterium; assembly: GCA_964643525.1. Taxonomy (GTDB): domain Bacteria; phylum Bacteroidota; class Bacteroidia; order Cytophagales; family Cyclobacteriaceae; genus CAZXTW01. Next base: position 9,177 of record CAZXTW010000133.1, on the reverse strand, counting down.
TACAAAGATGGCCCCGCCTTCTTAAGCCTGTTTAACCGCAGGGGCAACCTGTGGCTGTTTGCCGCCCCTCTGCAAACTGACTACTCTGCCTTTCAAAACCACGCCCTGTTTGTGCCAGTCATGTACCGCATGGCCATTTACAGCAAAGGGGGCAACAACAGGCTGAGCTACTCGCTTGATGAACGGGCCATACTGCTTGATGTTGATTCGCTGGTCAGTACTGACCTGTACAAGCTGGTGGGCAACGGCGGCGAAGTAGTGCCCGAGCAGCGCATTGTAAACGACCAACTGCTGATTAGCATACCCAGCATTGTAGATAACCTGGGCTTTACGCCCGGCCAGTACCGCCTGGTAGATAATAACGGCACAGTAAAAAAGGCCATTTCATTTAACCTGAATGCGGCCGAAAGTGAAGTAGACCAGGTAGGGCAGGCTGCCATTGCTGACCTGTTTGGCGGCAACCAGGGTGTTGAGTTCCTCACACCAGCCAACAGCGAGGCTGCCGCAGCCACCGGTGCCTTTAACGAGGGCCTGGCCCTATGGAAGTACGCCCTGCTGCTGGCCCTGTTTTTCTTATTTGCAGAAATATTGTTGATACGCCTGCTTTGAGCCTATGCAAGTAGCCATACACAACGCACAGATCATTGACCCCAGCCAGCCCGGCCAGGCTGGCCACTACAACTTATTAATAGACAACGGGGCCATAGCAGCCATTACCCAGGAGGCTGTTGAGGCTGATGTAACCATTGCCAGCCCTAACCTGATGGTATCGGCAGGGTGGTTTGATATGAATGCCAGCATTGGCGACCCCGGCCTTGAGTATAAGGAAGATTTGCAGAGCGCCGCCGCCGCCGCTGCTGCCGGCGGCTTTACTGAGCTGCTGATGCTGCCCAATACCCAACCGGTAGTGCAAACCAAAAATGAGGTGGCCTATATTATTGCGGGCAACCGCACCGCCCTGACGCAAATACACCCGGCAGGAGCCATTACGACCGATGCCAAAGGCGAACGCCTGACTGAGATGATAGACATGCACCACGCCGGTGCAGTGGCTTTTACTGACGGCAAACAGCCCCTGTGGAATGCCGATGTGTTTGTGAAGGCGCTACAGTACCTGGGGCAGTTTAATGGCCTGCTGATTAATAAACCGGTTGACAGGCACCTTACAGCCTTCGGCACCATGAACGAGGGCTACCAGAGCACCCTGCTGGGCCTTTCGGGCATGCCCAATATGGCTGAAGAGCTGATGATTGCGCGCGACCTGCGCCTGCTGGAATATGCCGGGGGCAGGCTGCACCTGGCCAATGTTTCTACCGCCGAAGGGGTGGCCCTGATCAAGGCTGCCAAAGCCAAAGGCCTGCACGTAACCTGTGACATGGCCGCCCACCAGCTGGCTTTTACAGATGAGGTGGTTGACGGGTACGATACGCATTATAAGGTTGACCCGCCCTTTAGAACAGCCGCCGACCGCACGGCCCTGACCGAAGCCATTGCCGATGGTACTGTAGACGTGCTGGTATCAGCTCATACCCCACAAGATGTTGAGAGCAAGCATTTAGAGTTTGACCTGGCCGATTTTGGCATTACAGGCCTGCAAACCTTCTTGCCGGCCCTGCAAAGCCAGCTGAACCTTTCAGCCAACAGCCTGGTGCAGATGGCAGCCATTAAGCCAAGGCAGCTGTTAAACCTGCCCGTGCCTGCTATTGCCGTAGGGGCACCCGCCAACCTCACTGTGTTTGACCCAACCGCCCAATGGGCGTTTACTGAGGGCAACAACCTGTCAAAATCTGCCAACTCACCATTTCTGGGCCAAACACTTACGGGCAAAGTACTGGCTACCTTTAACCGCGGCCAGCACCATATCAATACATATTAAATGATGAAAGCATTGAAACCCATCATAGCCGTGCCCTTAAAATATGGGGCCATAGTCGGGGTATTTTTATTTCTGGTATTCTTTTGCATGCAGCTGGCAGGGCAACAGCCTGGCATAAACGTCAACACCATGTTTATTCAGGGCCTGCTTATTGTGCTGTTTATGTACTTTTGCCTGCGCGAATTCAGAGACTATAAAAACGGTGGCATACTACACTACTGGCAGGGCATGACGGCCAGCTTTATCCTTTACGCCCTGGCAGCCCTGCTTTACGCTTCGGCCATGTGGGTATGGCTTACCGTTGATGCCGAGGCTATGCAGCAAATTATTGACTACAGGCTGGGCTATATGCAGCGCACCAAAGACAGCTTTATTCAGGGCGGTGGCACTGAAGAAGTGTTCAATACCCAGGTGGCCCAGCTCAAACTGCTTACGCCCGGCGTCATGTTTATTGACCAGCTGGTGCGTACGCTCTTCATTGGGGTGCTCACGGCCGTGCTGCCCAGCATCATTTTACGGAAAAAGCCCCCAGGGGAATGACCGCGTAACGCGCAGTCTGGATTTATTCATTACATTTGCCCCCAAATGTTTTGGGTACCTGTGTACCACTTTTTAGAAGAAACCAAACCCTATGTCTGCATCGTTAGACCTGTCGGTAGTAGTACCGTTGTTCAATGAAGATGAGTCACTGCAAGAGTTGTGCGATTGGATAGTGCGCGTGGTTGACGGCCAGTATACCTATGAAATTATTCTGATTGATGACGGCAGCACCGACAACTCGTGGCAGGTAGTTGAGCAGCTCAGCAACCAAAACCCCAACATCAAGGGCATCCAGTTTAACCGTAACTACGGCAAATCGGCCGCGTTAGATACCGGCTTTCGCTATTGCAGCGGCAACGTGGTCATTACCATGGATGCCGACCTGCAAGACAGCCCCGACGAGATACCTGGCCTGTATGGCATGATTGCCGAGCAGGGCTATGACCTGGTTTCGGGCTGGAAAAAGCGCCGCCATGACCCCATCAGCAAAACCATTCCCTCTAAATTCTTTAACTACATCACCCGCAAAATATCAGGCATACACCTGCATGACTTTAACTGCGGGCTCAAAGCCTACAAAGGCAAGGTGGTGAAGAATATTGAGGTTTACGGTGAGATGCACCGCTACATACCCCTCATTGCCAAGTGGAACGGCTTTAAAACCATTGGCGAGCAGGTGGTAGAGCACCGCGCCCGCAAATACGGCGTAACCAAATTTGGGTTAGAGCGCTTTATTAATGGGTTTTTAGACCTGCTGTCTATCACCTTTGTATCGCGCTTTAAGAAAAAGCCCATGCACTTCTTTGGCAGCCTGGGCACCATCTCGTTTTTTGTGGGGCTTATCATTACCGTCTGGCTTATTGGCGTAAAGCTGTACCACAACCTGTTCTTAAACGAGGCGGCCCGCAGCGTGGTAGATCAGCCCCTGTTCTTCCTGGCCCTGGTGGCCTTGCTGGTAGGGGTGCAGCTGTTCCTGGCTGGCTTCCTGGCCGAAATGATATCGCTCAACAGCCGCAACCGGCAAGATTACCTCATTGCCAAAGAAAAGGGCTTCAAGCAGCCATGACACCCCGCTACTCGGTAATTGTACCGGTATACAACCGCCCTGCAGAGGTAGCTGAACTGCTGGCCAGCCTGGCCCGGCAACAGTACAGCAACTTTGAGGTGGTGCTGGTAGAAGATGGCTCGGCCCAAAAATCTGACGCCATTGCCCGGCAATATGCTGATAGGCTCACCATACAATACTTTTACAAAACCAACGGTGGCCCCGGCCCGGCCCGCAATTACGGCGCTGAAAGGGCCGCCGGGCAGTATTTTATTTTTTTAGACTCTGACTGCCTGGTACCCCCTGGCTATTTTGAGGCGCTTGACCAGCACCTGGCCAACCATACTACAGATGCCTTTGGCGGGCCCGATGCGGCCCACCCTGATTTTACGCCCATACAAAAGGCCATTAATTACGCCATGACGGCCTTCATCACCACCGGGGGCATTAGGGGCGGGGGCAAAGCCAGCATGGAAAAGTTCAAGCCCCGCAGCTTTAATATGGGCATGACGCGCCAGGCCTTTCAGCAAACCGGGGGCTTTGCCGCCCTGCGCTTTGGTGAAGATATTGACCTGAGCCTGCGCATTGAGGCAAACAACCTGAACACCGCTTTGGTAGAACGGGCCTTTGTGTACCACAAGCGCCGCACTGACTTTAAAAAGTTTTACAAGCAAATATTCAACTCGGGCATGGCCCGCATCGTGCTCAACCAGCTGCACCCCGGCACCTTAAAGGTGGTGCACCTGCTGCCTACGGCCTTTACATTGGGCGTATTTGGCTGTGTGGCCCTGGCCGCCCTGCTGTGGCACTGGTGGCCTCTGCTGCCCATAGCCCTGTTCATTACCCTGGTTTTGGGTGGGGCCACACTGCACAACAAAAGCCTGTGGGTAGGCCTGTTGGCCGTACCGGCCGCCTTTATTCAGCTCATGGCCTATGGCTTTGGCTTCATCAAAGCCTTCTGGATGGCCAAAATCCGCCGCCGCCGCATCCACTACGCCTTTCTTGATAACTTTTATGAATAGCGGCAAACACCTACGGCCTTAGCCCTGGTACCGCTTAAATAAATCTTGGGTGCTTTACGTGCATAAACTTCTATATTCCGGTTGCGTCCAAAACTGTGAATGTATTTATTATGTACCAGGCTGCCTTTAAAACAACCCTGTATTGCCTTCTATTTTTCTGTTGCACTGTAGCTGCCCTTGGCCAGCAAAATGCCCTGCACAGCCAAATAACAGACCAGGCCGGCCACCCAATACCCTTTGCCACCATAGGCATTGCCCGGCAAAACTTTGGGGCCATTGCCTTTGAAGATGGTACCTTTACCTTGCCACTAAACAACAACTACCTGAATGATACCCTCACCGTATCGGCCATAGGCTACAAGCCGCTGCGCATTGCCTACCGGCAGTTGCAGGCCAACCGGCCCGCCACCATTGCCCTGCAGGCGCATGTGGTGCAGCTGCAAGAGGTTACCGTGGTGCCAGAGCAGGTACGGTACAAAACACTGGGGGTGTCTAAAAAACGATCGGTCAACAACTTTACCATTGATGCCCCCCTCAAAGGGGCCTCTGTAGCCATGCTGGTGAATGAAGCGGGCCTGCCCTTACTTATTGACCAGGTGGCGGTAACCGTAGGCAAGGCCAACCTTGATTCATTTCAGCTGCGGTGCCGCTTTTTTGATGTTGATGCCTCCACGGGCCACCCCGGCAAAGACCTGCTGGGCACCAACCTGCTGGCCACCAGCCAGGCCAATGACGACCGCATTACTTTTTTGCTGAATGAGCATTTTGTGATTGACCAACCCTTTTTTGTAAGCTTTGAGTGGGTCATGACCAGGCAGCAGTACAACCGCCTGCAGCAGGTGCAGGCCGCCTACCCGTTGCACTTTATTGACAGCATCATTACGCAATACCCCGGCTACCGGCACAATATTAATGAGGGCAGGCGCATTTTATTTCGTGACAGTACCAACGCCGTGGTGCAGCAGGTAAAATTTACTAAGCCCCAGTTGCAACAGTACCAGGCCAGCCAGCAGGCAGCGCCCAGGCTCAAGTTTAAAATCAAAATGAAGGGCAGCAATACCTACTATGGCTCGCCCATTACCGGGCGGTGGTCGCGCCTCTCGCACGAGGCACTGATTGCTGTCAGGGTAGGCGTATTGACTGAGGGTGGGGCGGCCCAAGCTGCCGACCTGCCCGGGCAAACTTTTCAGGTGCTGGGCCGTGAGGTGCCCGTCAAGGCCTTTGATGATTTTCTTACCCAGGCCATGCAGCAGGCACAGGTGCCAGGGTTGGCGCTGGCCATTGTGCACCAGGGGCAGGTGGTGTACCAGACTGTAAAGGGTGTGACTGATGCAGCGACCCAACAGCCGGTGGTGCCCGCTACTCTGTTTGAAGGGGCCTCACTTTCTAAGCCCTTGTTTGCCTACATGGTGATGTACTATGCCAACCAGGGCCTTATTGATTTAGATGTGCCCCTGCATACCTACCTGCCTTATGCTGACATTGCCCACGACCCCCGTTACAAGGCCATTACCGCACGCATGGTGCTGAACCATACCACCGGTATGCCCAACTGGCGCACCGATTACCCTGACAAACAGCTGTTTCTCTCATTCAGCCCGGGCAGTGCCTATCAATACAGCGGTGAGGGCTACCAGTACCTGGCCAAGGTGCTGGCCCACCTGTTGGGCACTGATGATGCAGGGCTGGAGGCCGCCTTCCAAAAAAATATTGCCCGCCCCCTGGGCATGCAGCACACCCGCTTTGTGCAAGATGCCCACAACCTGAGCCACAAAGCAGAGCCCCATGCCCAGGGCCAAAAGGTGGAGGGTAAATACGCTAACGGTCCCTTTGGGGCAGCCTACTCTGTGCATTCAGAGGCGGGTGACTTTGCCCTGTGGCTGAATGACCTGTTAACGCAACAGCTGCTGCCCCCGGCAGGCTATGCCGCCCTGCTGGCCGACGAGGTGGCGTTACAGCCCCAGGGCCAGCAGCCCAATTATGAGCAGCCTGCCGCCTGGACGCTCGGCTTTGCCCGCTACCAGCTGGAAGGGGTAAACTACTATGCCCATGGCGGCAACAACTATGGCTATACCAGTGCCTTTGTGATTGAACCCACCACCCAGTCGGGCATAATTGTGTTTACCAATGCCAACCAGGCCAGCGCCTTTATTCAAGATGTGTTTTACTACTTACATGATTACGAATAACCGTTTTACGGCTCGCCTTTTGGGCGCGTAAATGTTTGGGGGTTGTGATCAGGTTGGCCATGATCACCCTTTGTTGGCTGTGGGGTGTTTGCTTCCTCCTGTTTCGTGAGACGCAAATATGCGTCTCTACCCCCTTCTAACCTCTGATTTCTAATCTCTAAATTCTGACTTCCAACTTTTAAACGCTGGTTCATAAAATAGGTAATACCGGCATGGTAGGTGCTGTGAGCGTCCCATTTGCGTTGCAGGCCTTCCAGAAAAATGCGTTTGGCTTTGTTGGCCAGCCAGGTGCGGGTTTTAAACACGGCCAGGGCAAACTTCTGGCGCTGAGCCAGTTGCTTGCTGGTGGGGGGCTTCAGGCTGCGCCGGGGGAAGCGGCACACCACCGTTTTATTGCCATACTGCTTATACAGCAGGTCGTCGCCAATGCGCCCGCTAATCCCTTTGGTATAAATATTATCTACTACTATGGCCATTATTTTAGAAGTCAGAGGTTAGAAACAAGAAATCAGATCACTACAAATTCGGCTACAGGCCCAACCGCCCCAATTCATGCCGTAGAGCCGCCGATTTATTGCGTCTTTCTACAATAATAATACAATTCAGTTAATCCGTAGTAATCAAGTAGAAAAAACGAATAATAAACGAAGAAAAAGTATAGGAACGCCCTTTCTCAACCCGGGTTCCCTCCACAGCCAAACACAAATAAGCCAAATGATGCATTACTTGAGGCAAAGCACCGGCCTGCCTCCTGCAGTTAAAAGAATTATCCCCAGGACTCACGGAAATTATCTCCGGGAAGCGCAGTGCTTTTCTCCGGGATCCCCACCTCTTTTCTCCGGGAAGCCGGACCCGGCTCTCCGGCTAAAAAAACTTTTTCTCGAGCTAAAAAACTCCCGCCTCCCCGAGCCCGACTCCCTCCCTGCCCGAGAAAAATCATTTCCGCCCCAGACACAGCTAATTTTTGTCTGGTAAGTATTAGGGTTAAAAACTATAAAGTGGTTTTTAGTCTATATGTTAGCTTGCATCTTGAAAAGTTATTTTATCGATAGCTGTGGTTGTTTTTAGCAGTATTTATTTCTTTATTTTAGTTCGTATTTTTGGTAGTAGTGGCACGCTATGTATTTCTGTCATCTCAATATGGACTATAATTGTCTATATGTAGAGAAGAAAGCCACTTTTTGAAAAGAGATATAGGAATGTTGGTTACGAAATAACCATAGTACTAATGAGAGTATTACTGGAAGGTGAATTGAAATAAGAATCAAAGACTCTTTTAGTTTTCTTCAATAGGCGAATTTCGTCTTTTATAAACACAAGAGATAAGTAAATGATTAAATTGATATTGACAGATGTGGATGGGGTTTTGACCGATGGCTTTATACATATTGGACAAGAGGGGGAACTATTCAAAAGCTTTAATGTGAAGGATGGTACAATTGTGAAACAGGCACAAGAAAGAGGGATAGTTGTAGGTATTATCACTGGTCGGAAGTCAGAAATAACTATACGTAGAGCTGAGGAGTTAAGTATACTTGAAGTTCATCAAGGCGTGGAAGATAAATTACTAATTGCCAAGAAGCTGTGTTTGAAGTATGGTGTTGCTCTTAGGAATGTAGCATTTATTGGTGATGATTTACCTGATATTGAACTTTTAAAAAGTGTAGGTTTTTCTGGTTCGCCTGCAGATGCTGTAGATGAAGTAAAAAACATAGTAAGCTTTGTGTCAAGTTTTGATAGTGGTAAGGGGGCATTTAGACAATTTGTTGAAGAAATCATGAGTTTTGAACTAAATAAATGAATTTCTTAGTATGTAGTGCTCTGTGTGTTAATAATGTTCGGTTTGTGTTTCTGAACTAACCTTTTGTATGCTTGAAATATATTATTACTTTGATGTTATATATTTTATTGTTGATAGCTTTAATATGGTTTTCCTAAGAGTACAATTATGTTATTGAGTAATGACATAATTGTAATCTTAGGAAAAGAAAACTGAGTTAAATTTTGTAGGAGTAAGTTTTGGCCCAAGTTGTTGGGTTTTGCAAAGCAGTCGCTTCTGTAAAATTTCGTTCATAAATGATGTGCCTAATTCTAGGGTGATCTTCAAGATCAAGTGGCTCTTTGATTACTCTTAGCTTTTTTAAAATATTTGTGAGTTTATTTTTGCCATAAATTTTTTCTTTTGCATCTTCCAGAATTGCATTAAGATTATTTTTTTTACTTTTTATGTAGCTTAAATACTCAGAGGCAATTTCTTTTCTGGGGTTTTCAGTTTTAAAGTATGAGATTGTATTTTCGATTTCAAAATTGACATTTCTCACATTAACGATTACTCTATATATTAATTTGGAATATCTCTTATTAAGCTTTATAAATACATCATTTGAAAATATTATTGAGGTTTTCATAATCTTCATTTTTTCTAAATGAACACATGAGGGAATACCTCTATTCAAGTTAATGTCTTCACTAATTATCTCTATATTTATTTTACAATGTCTAATA
>CAZXTW010000132.1:0-11154 GCA_964643525.1 uncultured Roseivirgaceae bacterium | reverse complement strand
ACCGAGTCGCCTGCCCAAGTGCCGCCAGTAATATTCATGGGTAAGGTAAAAGGGGCTATAACCACACCTACGGTGCTGTCGGTCTGGCCAACATCCAGGGTGGGGAGTACCCGTTGGTCGGTTACCACGCCTGCCTCACGCGCTTCACAGCTGGTTTCTAAATTGGTAACAAATACGGTAAATGTGCCCTCTTCAAGGTTGGCCAGGGCAGCTGTGCGGCTTACTGTATCTGTTTGCAGGGTACCTGTACCGGGGTTGGTGGCCAGGTTGCCACTGTACCATTGAAACTGGTAGCCTGCCGCTGGTTCTGCTCCACTGGTAGTAGCTGTAGCTTCAATACGGCCATTGGGTGTAGTTGCATCACAACTGCTTTGCCCCTGGGCATCTACCATCAGGGTAGTTTCAGGTATGCTGGTACCCACTGAAGCAGTGAATGCCTCTGACACACACAGGGTAGTATTGTTTTGTGCAAAAACAGTAAACGTTTGGCTGGTCAGTCCGTTGTAAGTAGGCCCTACAAAATCAGCATCGGCTGCATTAAAAACTACCCCTACACTATTAAACCAGTAAAATGTAAAGCCATTGGTAAGGCCCCCTACTGATGCTGACAGGCTGCCGTTTGGGGTAATGCACGAGCTTACCGGCTGGTTATTTTCAAGGGTGACTGTAGGCAGCTCATTCACAGTAACCACAACAGTATCTGTAGTGCTGCACAGCCCTTCTGTAGCGGTTAGCGCATATTGGTAAGTGCCAGGCGTGTTGTTTACTATTGTGGTAATGGCTGCCGTGGGGTTTAAAGGGGCGGATGCCCCGGTGGTAATGGGCTGCCATTGGTAACTCACGCCTGCTATTGTAGCCCCTTGGCCCAGTTGAATGGCACTTTGGGCACAGGTGGTAGTGTCTGGCCCTGCATTGGCCACTGGTGCTTCAATCAGTTCAATAATCTGGGTGGCAGTATTATCACCACAGGTGTTGGTAAGGGTTAGCGTTACCTCATAGCGCCCGGCAACCAGGGTGACGGCAGCGGGGTCGGCTGTAGATGCGTTGGCTGGTTGGGTAGGGTCAGCGGTGCCATCAATACCCGTTACAGTCCATTGATAAGCTGTAATGCCATCGGTTATGGTAGTGAATACGTCAAGTGTATAAGGGGCACAACCCTGTAGTGTGCCCGGCTCAGTGGGGTGGTCAATCAAATCGCCCAGGCCTTCTATGTCATTGGTGGTCAGGGCAGGCACGTCTTCAATCACTACGCGTACACAACAGGTGGCAGCACCACAATTATTAGTAGCTGTTTGGGTTATGGTATAGGTGCCCGCGCTGGTAAAGGTAATGGTGGTACTACTATCGGTACTGGTGTTTTGGCCGTTACCAAAAATAAAGCCCCCGGCGGCATCAACCGTCCACTCTACTGTTAAGTTACCCCCGGTGCTAAAATCAGCCAGGTTTAATGTAACAGGCCCGCAGGCATCAGGCACAACAAACACATCTACTACATTGTCACTAAGGCAGGTATCTACCCTTTGGCTGGTATTGGTGGCCACATCAGTAATCTCAAACTCACCATCAGGGGGCGAGTTAATCACAATAGTAAAGGTAGTATCAGTACCACCACAGCCATTGCCGTTGGTACCCAGAATATTTTCTGCGGTAAGTGTAATTATATAGGTGCCTGGTGTGGTATAGGTATGAGTTAGCGTTTGTTGTGGGCTGGTGGTAGGCTCTATATTAAAATACTCTTCAACAGGGCTGCCGTCGCCCCAGTCCCATGTATAATTAGTATTGGGGTTAGTGGCGCAAAAATTAGGTACTGATGCATTAGTAAAAGTCACAGGTTCGTTGGGGCAGCCTTCCATAGGGGCGTCAATAACAGCTTCAGGTGGGCCAAAAATTCTGATGGGCCGGTACAGGCTTTCGGTCTGGTCGCATTCATTGGTTGCTGTTAACGTAACAGTCAGTTCATCCAGTGCGCCATTGCTTTGGCAGGTGCTTGAATAAACGTGCTGGATGGTATCACCGGTAGAGCCGTTCGGCAGATTAAATGAGCTGCCATCGCCAAAATCAATGGCTATTTGTGTGGTAGGCGATACATTGGTTGATTGGTTCACGAATGTAATCGTAGAGGGGGCACAGGCATCAAAATCACCCGCCTGTGGGCCAATTAACGTTGCCGTGGCAAATGCATCAAACACATACAGGTCATTAAACGTGGTAACACAGCCATTGCTGCCAGTAGTCAGGATTTCTACATTATAATTGCCTAGTGCTCTATAAGTGTGTGCTACTGTATCACGAAACCCCCATAAGCTGCCATCATTAATGGCGGTCGTTTCGCCGTCGCCCCAGTCAATGGCATACGTATTGTCAGAGGCTGATTCAAAGTTCACATAGTTGGCCACTGTCTGGTTGCTGTCTGGGTCAATAGAAAGCAAGCAGGTTTGCGAAGCCATGGATTCAACAAAGTCAACCTGGGGTTTTTCTCTTACGGCAACAATGGCTGCTTCTGTTGCTTCGCAGCCCGCCGCAGTGGTAATTGTCAGGCTTACATTAAATGGTACAGTATCAAAATTTACATTATCACTGCTAATGGCAGTAAACTCATGCTGCGCATTGCGGGTGGTAGCCGTAGCCTGGTTGGCAAAATTCCATAAGTAACTGTCTACCCCTGCCGTGGGGCTGGTGTTGGTAAACTGCACCGCTTCTTCACTACAGCCAGCCGCATTTTGGGTGCTCCATGTAAAGCTAACCGCTGGCAGTGGGTTTATTTGCACAGGCACAGTAGTACTGTCACGGCAATCGTCTAGTATGCGCAACAGCTCAAAAGCAACTACACCAGGGCCTGTAGGGGTATAGCTGGCTGTAAGAGAGGCGCCACCAAGGGCCAGGGTATCATTCCCTACCCTAAAAATAAGCGTATCAGCCAGGTTGGTTGTGCTGGTCAGTGTTATGGGTTCGCCAGGGCAGCGCAAGGCACTTACTGAAAACTGTAACGGGTCGCCGCAGGACTGGCTATACCCAGTCTGGCTAAGGCAAACCAGGGCCAGGGCCGTGATAAAACACAGAATTTTATTCAAATACCAGTTCATTACAAGGTCAGGTTTGTTGATATACTCCACCAAAAGCACCAACAAAATAGGTGCAATCTGTTTTGATGCCTTCAGTGGCTTTCCGAATGTGTGGTTTTAGTTTCCGAAATGCTGAAATCCTACTTGGGTAAAAATAGTGCTGATGTCAGGCGGTAGTTCAAAGAGGCCTGGTATACCTAATATTGTACAGAACAAACGCTTAAAACAATAATAGCATAAATTCAATTATGCCAATTGTACTACTAACTATTGGGGCTTCATGTTTATATGTTGTTATAAATGTAGTAGCTTCTTTGAATCAAATCAATACCAAAAATCAAATTAGTAGTATTTTAGGAGAGGCATACTCGTTAAAAGTAAGGAGTTTACGGCTAATGGCTTTCCAACCATAGGCGCATAAATGTTGTCGGTACAAACAAAGGGGCGACAACAACTGATAGGGTTGCCGCCTGGTATATTTGAATAAATTCTGATTAACAGTTAAAAGCTATGAAAAACACTGTATTAATTGCCTGCTTGTTGAGTATGCTTAGCCTGGTTGGCTGCTCGTGGTTTGATTCTGACGAGCCTGAACCTACCCTTTTTCCTGATGATATCCGTTTTTCTTTTTTTGAAAATGCTGATGCTGGTGGGCAGCTAATGCTCAGGGTTGAAACTACCAATGAGTACACATGCAGCAACTTTGCCATCATTACAGAACAAGAACTCACAAATGGCAATATGTTAGTTCACTTAACAAGTGTAGAGTCACCAGCAGTATGCCTGACTGCATTGGGGCCTGCCGTGGCTCTGCTCAATGTTAATGAGGGCGTAACCCAGCTTAGCTTTACAAGAAATGGCACTTTTGACGATTACTTCATTACCATTACAGAGTCGGTAGTAGAGGTACAGGTAGGCAGTGCCACCTTTAGCACGCCCACACAGCTACAGTTTACCAGATAAGTTTTCTATCTATCATTTTCCAAACCAAAAGTCTCGGTAAGCCCTGTTGCCGGGGCTTCTTTTTTTAGTTCTTCCCGGCAATCAGTTAATTTGGTGCTAAACTATGGTTCTTATACCCTTCAATTGTCTGTTATGGAAAATTATGTTGACCTGGCACTAGAGCGTTTGGGGTTAGAAGCCAAACTGCTTGAAGAGGTACTTGCAGTAGGGCGCCTAAAAAAAGTAGCTGCCGATCAGGTAGTGGTAGGGCCAGGCAGCATGGCACGCGAAATGCCTATTGTGCTGAAGGGCCTGCTAAAAGTGATGCGGCAAGACGACAATGGCAACGAAGTGTTTTTGTATTACCTTGAAGGGGGGCAGGCCTGTGCCATGTCTATTACCTGTTGCATTGAAGGTAAAATCAGTCAGTTTAAAGTCACGGCAGAAGAGCCTTCAGATTTATGGATGGTACCGCTTGATTACATCGATGCCTGGGTGCAAAAGTACCGTACCTTTCGGTTGTATGTATTCACTGCCTACCAGGCCCGCTTTGATGAGCTACTGAATGCTATTGACAGCATTAGCTTTTTAAAGTTAGATGAACGCCTGTACAAGTATTTGCTAGACCACAAACAGGCCACTGGCAGCTTTGTTATCAATAAAACCCATGAGCAAATTGCCCGTGAGCTCAATACTTCAAGGGTGGTGGTATCGCGCCTGTTAAAGCAACTTGAGCGGCAGGATAAAATAGAACAGCACCGCAACCGCATAGAGGTGCTGTAACACCACAACACAGCCAGGGCTGGTAACACTGTAACAAAGGTTACGAAATAAGCCGTAAATTGGGGACATCTTTGCTACATCAAGAATAAGTAGTGAATGAATGACCTGAAAAAATACATGCCCATAGCCAGCTGGCTGCCTAAATACAACCGGCAAATGCTTACTGGTGACCTGTCCGCTGGCCTTACCGTAGGGGTAATGCTTATCCCGCAGGGTATGGCCTACAGCATGCTGGCAGGGCTGCCGCCCATTTATGGCCTATATGCCTCTACCGTACCCTTACTACTGTATGCTATGTTTGGTACCTCGCGCCAGTTGGCCGTAGGGCCAGTGGCCATGGTGGCTTTACTCATTGCCAGTGGGGTAGGGCAGCTGGCCCCAACGGGCAGCCCTGAATTCATTAGCCTGGCCATTGTCCTTTCTTTAATGGTTGGTGTAATACAATTAGCGCTGGGTGTATTCAGGCTGGGCTTTTTGGTTAACTTCCTTTCGCACCCAGTCATTAGTGGGTTCACTTCGGCAGCAGCATTAATCATTGGGCTTAACCAGCTTAAGCACCTGTTGGGGCTTGATATTAGCCGCAGCAACCACATCCATGCCATTTTGATTAGTGCTGTAAGCCAAATTACCCAGGTGCATGTGGCCACCCTGCTGTTGGGGGTGGGGGGCATCGCGACTATTTTACTGGTTAAGCGGTACAGCAAAGCCATACCGGGGCCACTGGTGGCTGTAGTAGCAGGCATACTGGCCGTTTATACGTTAGGCTTAAACAGCCAGGGCGTGCAAATAGTAGGTGCCGTGCCTGACGGGTTTCCTATGCCTGCCTGGCCAGCCTTCACAATGGCTAACCTCTCAGCTCTGATGCCTACTGCGTTAACCATTGGGCTCGTTGGCTTTATGGAGTCTATTGCAGTGGCCAAAGCCATTCAGGCACGTCACAAAAACTACCAGGTTAGTGCCAACCAGGAGTTAATTGGCCTGGGGTTGGCCAATATAGGTGGGGCACTGTTCAGGGCCTTCCCAACCACTGGCGGCTTTTCGCGTACCGCAGTGAATGACCAGGCTGGGGCCAAATCTGGCATGGCATCTATCTTTAGTGCTGTACTGATCATACTTACCCTGTTGTTTTTAACGCCCCTGTTTTACTTCCTGCCCAAGGCCATACTGGCCTCAGTCATAATGGTAGCTGTTTTTGGGCTTATTGATTTCAAAGAGGCCATTCACTTATGGCAAACCGATCGAAAAGACTTTGCCATGCTATTGGTTACCTTCCTGGCCACCTTATGGTTTGGCATTGAGCAGGGCATTGCTCTGGGGGTGGTTTTGTCGTTGGCGCTGGTACTTTACCGCAGCTCATACCCTCACATGGCGGTACTTGGTCAAATACCTAACACCAATATTTACCGCAACCTGAAGCGCTTTCCTGAAGCCATTGTACGGCCCGATGTAGCCATTCTTCGGTTTGATGCACAGCTGTTTTTTGCCAACCTGACTCATTTTAAAGACGAAGCCGATCAGCTGGTGGCCAGCAAACCTGACCTGAAGCTGTTTATTGTCAGTGCAGAGGCAATTAACGCGCTAGACTCAAGCGCAGTGCATATGCTCAAAGACTTTGTGGCCAATTTACAGGGGGCAGGGGTACAATTGGCATTTAGTGCTGTGAAGGGCCCTGTGAGGGACATTCTACACAAAAATGGCATAGTTGATTTAATTGGGGCCCATAACTTTTTTGTCACCACCGCCCACGCTGTAGAGGCATATGACAATCAGCAAAGCCAGCCCATAAGCGCCCAGGCCACCGCCACTGGTGCTAATAACCGGGTGGCCCTGCAAACCAACGCCAACTAACCATAAGCAATACACGTTTATGAACAACAACCATCAAAAAGACGTAATTTTGCGTGATGTACTGGCCATTGACCGTACCCGGCTGGCCAACCAGCGTACACTGCTGGCTTTTGTCAGAACCAGCCTTTACCTGGTTATATCAGGCATTGCCCTGATGGAGGTCAAAATATTTCAACACATGGCTTTTGTAGGGGTAGCCCTCATTGCCATCAGTACCGTTATCTGCATACTGGGTATAATTAACTACCTGTATTACCGTAAAAAAATAAACAGCAGTTACCAATAGGGTTGCTGCCAACAATAATTACTAACAGAGCAAACAATAAGCATTTCAGCAATGAAAATTGAGCAAATATATACTGGCTGCCTGGCACAGGGGGCCTATTACATACAAAGCGAAGGCGAAGCGGCTATAATTGACCCTTTGCGCGAGTCAGGCCCATACCTGGCCAAAGCCCAAAAAGAAGGGGCCACGATTAAATACATATTTGAAACGCACTTCCATGCTGATTTTGTGTCGGGCCATGTAGACCTGGCTGCCAAAACCGGAGCCACAATTGTGTATGGCCCCGGTGCCAAAACTGCCTTTGCTATGCACGAGGCTGCCGATGGTGAGGTGTTTCAGCTGGGCAAAATACAGATTAAAGTACTGCACACACCCGGCCATACTCTTGAAAGCGCCACGTACCTGTTAATCGACGCTAGCGGGCAGCCACATGCCATTTTTAGTGGCGACACCCTGTTTATAGGTGATGTAGGCCGGCCCGACCTGGCGCAAAAGGGCAGCCTCACCCAAAACGACCTGGCGGGCATGTTGTACCATAGCCTGCGCAATAAAATAATGCCCTTACCTGATGCAGTCATGATATACCCCGCCCATGGGGCAGGCTCAGCCTGTGGCAAAAACATGAGCAAAGAAACTACCGACCTGCTGGGTAACCAGAAAAGGTTCAACTATGCGCTCAGGGCTGATATGACCAAAGACGAGTTTGTAAAAGAGGTTACCGATGGGCTGGCACCTCCCCCACAGTATTTTGCGCAGAATGTGGCCATGAACAAAGCAGGTGCTAAGGGGCTTGACGAAGTGCTGGCCAAAGGCAATGTGCCGCTTGGGGTTGATGCCTTCGAGGCCATAGCCAACCATGAAGGTGCCTTGGTGTTAGACACCCGCTCGCCACAGGCGTTTGCCCAAAACCACATACCCAATTCAGTATTTATTGGCATTGACGGCAGCTTTGCCCCCTGGGTAGGGGCGCTTATACCTGACCTGCAGCAGCCCATTGTATTTGTGGCCGAGCAGGGCCGTGAAGAAGAAGTGGTTACACGGCTATCGCGTGTGGGGTATGACAATACCCTGGGCTACCTGCAGGGTGGCGTTGATGCATGGCTGGCAGCAGGCAAAGAAACCGATGGGGTGACGTCAATCCAAGCCACTGAATTTGCTGAGCACTTAAAAGGTGGGCAGTTAAACGTGCTGGATGTACGCAAGCCTGGTGAGTTTGAGGCAGAACATGTGGCCAATGCTGTAAACCAACCCCTTGATTACATTAGTGAAAACATGGGGCAGTTGAGCAACACCAAAACCTACCACATCCATTGTGCAGGGGGCTACAGATCAATGATATTTTCATCTATCTTAAAATCAAGGGGCTACCATAACATTGTTGATGTGGCTGGTGGCTTTAAGGCTATTAAAGAGGCTGGCGTGCCTGTAACAGAATTTGTTTGCCCAAGCACTGCTGGTTCATAAACCGTGAAAGTCTGCCGGGTACCGGGCGGCAATGCCTGGTACCTGGTGGTAGCTTTTCTATTTTACTGCTATGCCATACCCACGGGTAAAGGGGGCTCACTGGCCACAGGCAACGTAAAGTAAAATGTAGTACCCATATTTTTACCCATTGAGTACACCCATATTTTACCCTGGTGCAACTCTACAATACGCTTTACAATGGCAAGGCCCACACCGGTGCCGTCTACCTCATTTTCAAGGCGCTCAAAAAGCCCAAACACTTTTTCCTGATACACATCAGGTATGCCCACACCATTATCCTGCACATAAAAGGCAGGTACGCCATCAATCGTTTTGCACCCTACGGTAATAAGTGGGTGAGCCTGCTGCCCCCTGAACTTAATGGCATTTTCAATTAAATTCTGCACCATTTCGCAAATGCGCTGCTCATCAACAAAAATGGGGGGCATATTGGCTTCTACCTCTATATGCACATTGGCCTGTTTTAGTTGTATGGCCAGCCGTTGTTTTACCTCTGCCACGATATCGGCCAGGTGGCACATGGTGCTGGGGTTGGTAATATGCCCCAGGCGCATCAGGTCAAGCAGGTCTTCAATCAGGGCCAGCATAGTATCGCTGGCACCTTTAATATGTTGTATGCTGCCCAATAGCTTGTTGTAATTGCCCCGCTGCAAGTCTTTTTCTACAAAGCCCAAAAAGCCACGTATGGTTACCAAAGGGCTTTTCAAATCGTGCGATACCGTATACGTAAACCGCTCCAGCTCAGCATTGCGCTGCTCAAGGTTGGCAATTACCTCGCGTAACTCATCAGTGCGCATGGCCACCCGCTCTTCCAGTTGCTGGTTCAGGGCATTCATAGCAATTGAGTCACCTTTTACCTGTTGGTGCAGCTTTTCAAGCTCTGCATTTCTATGCCGTAAATTATGGTTGCTGGCATCGCGCTCAAGCAAAAGGGCTTCTTTGTCTTTCTCAAGCCCCTCAGTATACATTTTCGATAGTAACGACATACTCACCACAATCAAATAAGCCACCATGGTAGCCACCGTAGCCATAAAGTACGATACATCAGTATACCCCATCATATAAAAGCCTACACCAAAGTATTCGTGCAGGGGGTCAAACAAGGCCAGGGCCACAAAGCCAGGCAATAAGCTCACCACCAGCCATTTTACATCATCAAGCCTGAAAATGGTCAGCGGTATTAAGGTACAGGCCAATATTACAAAGCGGTAGGTATAATAATCGTTAATTGGTACCTGCTCAATCAGGTTGCAGGTTTTGTCAAACAGGCTTAGTGAAATGCAGAAAACTACAGGTAAAATACTTATTAACACGCTGGCGGCCCGGTGGCGCCGGTAGCGGTTCAGTAAAACCACTGAAAAGGTGAGCACAAAAAACAGCACAAAAATATTATGCGCGCTGGTAAGGGTCCAATCAAAGCCTACACTTACCACAATAAGGTATATTACCACCATGGCGGCACAAGCCATGGCCACATTGTTGGTTAGTATAATTTTTCGCTTTACTGGCTTTTTATAGCCTGGGTATACGCCTGCTCGTGAAAGCAAAGTAAGTATTGCGCGCAAACTGGTAACGTGTTTATGAGTTGTATCGGTAGCAGGTCAATCTAAGGCACATCAAATATACCATTATTTTTCAGCAACGGGCATGATAGCCCGCAATTCCGTCAATTAGTGCCACGCTTTGCTTACGCAAAAAAGCGTTCCGGGCAGCATTACTGCGCACTGTAACAAAGGTTACCCTCACATTGCCCCCATTCATTTACCTTTGTGCCATCACTCAAAAGCAGCAATTAGCACTCAATAAGTTATGAATACCATCATAGAGTTCATTAGCCAACCCTGGCCCTGGTATGTGGCAGGGGCAGTTATTGCCCTGGTTATGTTCGGGCTGTTGTTTTCAGGCAAAAGCTTTGGCATCTCGTCTAACCTGCGCACCATGTGCTCGGTATTAGGGGCGGGCAAATCGTGCCAGTTTTTTGACTTTAACTGGAAGGCCCAAACCTGGAACCTCCTATTCGTAGCCGGCACCATTATAGGTGGCTTTATTGCCCATACGTGGCTAAGCCCCAATGTTCCTATGCAACTATCGGCAGCTACCGTGCAAGAGTTAAGCAGTTATGGGTTTACCCAGGTGGGGGCAGCCCTGGCACCGGCCGAAGTTTTTGACTGGGCCGTATTGTCCACCCCAAAGGGCATCATCATGTTGGTGGTAGGTGGTTTTCTGGTGGGCTTTGGCACCCGTTATGCCGGAGGCTGCACCTCAGGCCATGCCATTAGTGGCCTGAGCAACCTGCAGTTGCCTTCACTTATTGCTGTAATTGGCTTTTTTATTGGTGGCCTGCTGGTTACCTACCTCTTGTTGCCCCACCTGCTCACCCTGTAAACACCAATCAAAGCAATGAAACTTGTCAGATACATCTTCATAGGCATCCTGTTCGGTATTGCACTCACCAAGGCAGAAGTCATATCATGGTACCGCATTTATGAAATGTTCCGCTTCCAGTCGTTCCATATGTATGGGGTTATTGGCACTGCCGTTGTGCTGGGCATTATCATCACTCAAATCATTAAGCGCACCAATATGAAGGCGGTTGATGGGCAGCCTATTACCCTGCCCCCCAAGCAGTTCAGCATACCCCGCTACCTCATTGGGGGCACCCTTTTTGGCATGGGCTGGGCCATGACAGGTGCCTGCCCCGGCCCCCTGTTTATTTTATTAGGCAATGGTTGGCCCCTGGCCCTATGT
>CAZXTW010000131.1:0-11157 GCA_964643525.1 uncultured Roseivirgaceae bacterium | reverse complement strand
TGGCAAGTGCATTGGGCGGCATTAGCAAACTTAGTTGGTAGGTAATTCTTTGCCTGGTGCAGGTTGCTGTACCAGTTTAAGTATGGCCTGTTTAATGTATTGCCTGCCCTGCCAGATAAAGTTATGGCCAAGGGTGGGCTGCATCATTACTTCTACACTGGCTGCATTAACCAGCTGCTGCTCTGAATACCTGGCGTTTGATGGCCAGATGAGCTGATCGGCATCACCATGCATAATTACAGTAGGCGCAATAATGTTAGGCCAATGGGGCTTCATCTTCTCCAACTCATATTTATGCGATAGCTTCTCGGCATTGGCTACCCTTAAGGAACGTGGCACCAGCCAGCTCAGGGTGCTTTGGCTGGTAGGGTAGGTAACCCAGTAGGTGGTTTCTTTACCAGGCTCAACAGAAGCCGACATGAGGATGAGCCCATCTAGCAGCTTGGGAAAGTCCATGGCCAACCTGGCAGCTACTGTACCCCCATAAGAAGAGCCAAGCACAATGATTTTTTCATGAAGGGCCCTTTTTTGCTGTAGCACTGCGGCCAGGCCTGCTGCCTGTTCTTTTACTGATGTAACAATATTGCCCAGGCCTGAATAGCCATAACCGGCCCGGTCTACCGCCAGTATTCGGGTATGTTTAAGCAGGGTACTGTCTTTTATAAGCCCAGCCCATATTGATGACGAGCTGGGGCTGCCATGTACAAATACCAGCAGGGGTTTTTCAGGGTGGCCAATTTCTACGTACCTGATGGGCCTGTCGGGGCCCTGGGCATAACCAACAGCCACTGGCAATTCAGGGTAGGTACTTGTTAAGGTACTTACCCAGCCACTATCAGTATAGCGTAACTCTAAAAAGTCATACAGGGGCACCACCAGGCACACCAGTATGAGGAATATATAAAAACGTTTGCGGCGCAGCAGAAAGAATAACTTCATGGCATACTATTGAACACTATAATACGGTAACTAATTGGTACTGGCAAAAGGTTTACTACCTGTCAAATAAATTATAATCGTGCTGTTTACGTTCCAATGTTTTGGTGTTCACGATTAATACCTTCACAAAAAAGATTTCCTGCCCTGGCAAATGCCCTACGCCATAGCTTTTAACCCGGTGGTTACTGTTGAATTTGAAGGTTTCTGAATGGAGTACCTTGCCAGTAGCCGCATCAAGTATTTGCAGCAGCAAGGGTGTTTTTTTAGGGTAATCAAGGTTAACCTGTATTTGCCGGCTTTGCTTGAGCCTTTCTTGCTTTTGCTGTTGGGTAAGCTGAAAGTTCACCTCTTTTTTAGCCAACAGGGCTGTGTGGCTGTTGTCAGCATTATGGGTGTATATGGTGTATTGAAAGTAGCCTTCATTAGGCAGGCTATCTGTCAGGGTATACTCTGGCTCAGGCCAGCCAGCCGCATTGCGGCGCAATGGTATGGTTGCTATTTGTTGCGACCTGGCGCTGCCTTTTACAGCGCGCCATACAGAAAACCAGGCGGTTTGTTGCAGCAGGCTGTCATTGCCATGCCATGACAGTACAGTGGTGCCGTCAAAATCAATCACATGCCCCACGCTTGTTAATACCTCTGGGCGGTATTCTGTTGGCAGGCCTGTAGCTTTGGTAGCAACCTGAATGGTAAACTGGCAGTAGTCTTCTAAATAACCATCAATTACCACCAGGTAGGTTTTGCCGGCCATTAGGTTGTTCAGGCGCAGAAATACATCATTTTGGTTGGCCAGTGAGGCATGGTTTATTATTCGGTAGGTTGTTGGTTGGCAGGGCTGGCCGTCAATCACTACAGCCTGCACCCCCCGCCTGTCGCGGCACTGCTGCCCGCCTATATTTAAAAAGTAGGTGCCTGTATGCGCTGGCACAAAGTAATACCATTGGTCATTATGGTATTCAACATCTTTACCGGTTAGCGATTCATCTACACAGTTCCATTGAACCGTACACAGGTCAGTTCGTGATGTATGCGGTGCCTGGTTAAGCAGTAGCTGTAGCCTGTGCTCAATAGAGTCATTGACTACCTGAGCCAGGGTATGTATTAATGGTAGCAAAAGAAACGCAACGCACAACAGGTAGTTTTTCATGCTTTATCTGGCCATCACAATGGTATAGGTATGGCGGCTGCTATTTTGTTAACGGGTGCAAACTTACAGCATAACAGCAAACACCATTAAAATATTACTATCAGGGCAGCATAAACCAAAGAAAATGCCCCGCAAGGCAAGTAGCCAAACCGGGGCAATGTTGTTGCTAAAGGTTACTATTAGCAAAGCAATGTTTCGCCACACTCGGGCTGGGCCACGGTATAGGCACACTCAGGGCAGGTAACACCAGTGCCACAAAAGGCAGTGCAAGCCAATGGGCCGAGAGTTTTATACCCAGTACCACCCTTAACTGTTTCGGGGTCGGCAGTTGTAAAGCTTTTAACTTGTAGTTTGTTTAAACTGAGCTTTTGACTTTTCATGGTCTTTTCCATTTAGCGGTTAATGACTTATTGATGGCCTTAAAATATAAAAAAGCATTGTTGAATACAGCAGCAAATGACAACTTCAGCAAAAAACTATATTTTTTTTGGGTTAGGTATTGGTAATGAAACGATTGCCTGTTAGCTTATTGCCTATATTGATTAACACAATGTATTACATTTGTATTGATGGCAATTAGGCAAAAACTGTTTACAGCAAGGTTATTTTTGGGGTGGGTTGCATTGTGCTGGCTATTGGTGTGTGTACCACAGTTGGCCATTGCCCAAGGGCAGGAGGCCCCGGGCAGCCAGCTACCAGTAAGCCAGGCTGCCAGTATGGTGGCAGCAGCCATACTGGTTATGGTGCTGATTATAGCACTGATTATACGGTACAACAATAGCCAACGCACGCGCAGCAAAAAGCAGGTAGCCCAGTTGCAGGCCCAAATCAGTAATCTGGAAGAAGAGGCCAGGCAGCAAGCCGAAGCCCTGAAGCATGCCAACCGCACTGTAAAGCAGCTTAAGGCCAGCTTTGACAACCGGGTGAAAGAACGCACCCAACAGCTTGAAGAGAAGAATTATGAACTGCGCCATACGTATGCCCAGCTAGCCGACCAGAAAAGAGAGCTTGAACAATACGCCTTAGCAATAGGCAATGAGTTAAAGGCGCCTTTAGTGAGCATAGGTGGCTTTTTAGGCTTTTTGACAATAGACCTGCAAAAGCCAGAACGTATTTTTGATGACGTAAAGCATATTAAAGCTGCGCACCAGCAAATGACAGAGGCACTAGATAATTTAATGCTGTTTATGCGTGTTGGCCAGGGCACTTTAGAGAAAACCCCCGTGCATATTGATGCCCTGTTTAAAGACTTGTGGAAGCATTTGAAGCACCCTTCAAAAGCAAGTACCAAAATAGAGGTATTACCAAACCTGCCTGTGGTTGATGGCCATGCAGAATACCTTGCAGAGGCCATGAAGCAACTGCTTGATAATGCCATTAAATATGTGGGGCAGGTGGCCAACCCTAAGATTGAAGTAGGGTATGTGCAAAAAGAAGGGCAGGGCGCATTTTATGTGCGCGACAACGGCCCTGGTATACCCACCCCATACCAAAAAAAGATTTTTAAGTTGTTTGAACGGTTAGAGCAAAACGTACCTGGTACCGGTATGGGTCTAACGCTGGCGCAACGCATTATAGAGTGGCACGACGGCCAAATTTGGGTGCAAAGTGTTGAGGGCCAAGGGGCCACCTTTTATTTTTCATTGCATTAGGCCTGTTTAAATCATTATTGTACCACTAAGCAAAAACTGTGGTGAATCAACAATGCCCCGCATTTACTTGGGCACCTGTTATTTATTTTATTAGCACTTACCAGCACTACACATAAACCACCTTTACAATAAAGGCTTTGGACATCAATACTTTTACCTGCACTGATTGAGCAGTTGCCGGGGCCATGATGCAGCCTTTTTAACCGAGGCATGTCTATAACCATGCATATAGCGGGCGGTAAAGCTGTTTGCCCCCGCACCTGAACATATATTGACAAGTAACGCCCCGGCTACTGGCCAGGGCGTTCTTTATTTGTAGCAAAAATAAAAGCCCTGCCAATATGGCGGGGCTTTTATTACACTCACTCCTCAACATCTTAATAGTATGTCAGGGCCTGTTCAGCCCTGCTTTTCCAATACTCTGTTTGACGTATTAGCTGTAACAAATGTGCCATTTTGTAATGGCAATTCAAATCCCTCAGATAGGGGTAATTTTTAAGCACTATTGCAGTAAACATATGCCAATAAATGGCTATTGCTTAAAGTTTAAGGGCTTTTAGTATGCTTTCTGTCTGGGCAAGCATGTCGTCAGTAAATTCTAAATGCGTAACAAACCGCACCTCTTTTTTACCAAAAGGCACAGCCCTGATGCCTTTCAGCTCTATTTGCTCTAAAAATTGCTGTGCTGTGAGGTTACCAGCCAAGGTAAAAATGACAATATTGGTTTGCACCGGCAACACATGCGCTACAAAAGGTAATTGCCCAACAACCTCACCCAATTGACGGGCACGGGTGTGGTCATGCTCAAGGCGTTGAATGTGATTGTCAAGGGCATAAATGCCTGCTGCCGCCAAAAAACCAGCCTGCCGCATGCCCCCTCCAAATACTTTACGCACACGGCGTGCTTTTTGAATGGCAGCCTGGCTGCCCAGCAAAACCGAGCCTACAGGCGCACCAAGGCCTTTTGAAAGGCATATAGAAATGGTATTAAACAGGGGGCCGTAATGTATGGCCTGTTCACCAGTGGCCACCAACGCATTGAATAAGCGGGCACCGTCAAGGTGAAAAGACAGGCCATAGTCTTTACAGGTTTGGCTCAGTGCCTGCATCTGGGCCAGGGTATAGTAGCAGCCACCACCTTTGTTAACTGTATTTTCAACAGATACCAACCGGGTAACCGGAAAGTGGATGTCATCAATGTTGATGTTATCAACCACATCTTGCGGGGTAAAACGCCCCCCATCACCATGAAGCAGGCGCACGCTCACAAGCGAGTTGTAGGCTATGCCGCCCCCCTCGTAATTGTAAATGTGCGACTTGCGGTCGCATATCACCTCATCTTGCGGTTGCGTTAATACCCTGATGGCAATTTGGTTGGTCATTGTGCCAGAGGGGCAAAATAAAGCTGCCTCTGTACCAAACATGGCCGCGGCCTTCTGTTCCAGTGCAGTTACCGTGGGGTCTTCGCCAAACACATCATCGCCCACCTCTGCCTGCATCATGGCTTCAAGCATACCGGGGGTAGGTTTAGTTACTGTATCGCTGCGTAAGTCTATGGTCATTCCTGTAGTATTTAGTGCTAAGTATATCCATACTTTTTCATTTATGCACACCAAAAGGCCCCTACAGCTTATTTGAAGCTGCAGGGGCCTTTGGTACGGCTTGGCAGTTTAGACTGTAGCAAGCACAAGTAAATGGCTACAAGGCCAGGCGGCGGCGTGCCAACCAAATGCCTACAGCCATTGAAAGGGCAGAAATGAGCAAAGCCAGCCATAAGGCTGTCATAAATACGGCTGCTATAAAAAAGGGAAAGATAAACCACAAAAGCGCCGCTTGCCCTACAATGCCCCACCGCACTACCTTAATAAAGCGCTGCTGGCCATATTTTGCTTTGATGTAGTTTTCAATTCTAAGGCCTGCAAGCCCCCCCACCACGGCTGAAGCCAGCACAATGGCAACATCGGCGAGCCAGTGTAAGGTAATGACTACATCAATGACAATGTACAGGCTTATAAAACCCAATACAAAGAAGCAAAAAGAAGGTATGAACTGATTAAAGCGCCGCTCATTACGATGCAGCTTTTTGGCCTGCTGAAACTGACTGCGCTTAAGCACGCTGGCTTTTACGGCCTTTTGCCAAACCAGGCCATCAGTACTGAACGGGGTATTTTTTAGAATTTCTCTTTTGAGAATCAGCTTGTTGATGTCTTCAAGCCTGTAAGGCCCTTTTACCTCTTTGGCCTTATTTTTATAGTAAAATGCATTGGTGCTTGTAGCTGCCATGCCTGCAAAATGTGTTTAATGCCTTAAAGAAAAAGCCTGCCGTGTTTAAGTAAGTTTGGCCATATCACGAATAAGTATTCGGCGGCGGTCAAAGTTAATGATGTTCTTTTCTTTCAGTTCATTCAAAATGGTAGTTACCGTTTGCCGCGATGTACCTGTAAGGCTGGCAATGTCTTTATGGGTAAGGTGGCTTTTAATCATTGTTTCGAAGCCCACCTTCTGGCCTTTTTCTTCGGCCATTTCGCGAATAAACTCTACCACGCGCGAGCGGGCATCTTTAAAAACAAGCGACTCAAGCCTGCGCTCTACTTTGCGCATTCTAAAGCCTATTAACTTAAATATCTTAAATGCCAGGGTCTGGTCATCTTTCATGAGGTGTTGCATATCTTCAATGCTCATAGAGCAAATCAGTACGTCATTATCCATTGCCTGGGCAAAGTCTGTGCGTTTATCCTGCCCTGCCAGGGCCATTTCTCCAAACATTTCCCCAGCCGTCAGTATCGTTTTGATAATCTCCTTGCCTTCGTCAGAGTAACTGCCAATTTTTACCCTGCCCTGGGCAATCATGTAAATGTACCCTGAGGGCTCATTGGGGAAATAGATGAATTGATCTTTTTTGTAGGTTGCAGTGGGTTGCTTTTCTTCCAGGTTGGCTGACTTCCGCGGACACAGAATGCTGAACAGATCGACGTCTTCGAAATACCAAATACTACTAGTTGAAGATGCCATAATGCTATTTTTATTCTTCTATAATGTTGTACTACTGCTTATTGCTACTAATGTACATTAAACAGTGAATTTACGAAATAGTAATGGGGCCTTACCCGGCTTAGGCCATACCCCAATGTTAGTGGTGGCCGGCTACCAATGGCATGGTATTACAGCCAACGGGTTAATTTAATAGAAAGTTTTTTTCTCTAAATGTCTATTTTAACGTTTAAGCCATAATTCATTAAAAAAGTTGCTTTGACCCCCCAACTGATGACCACCACAGAATCAAAATATTTAATTAGCGCCCTATATATTTACCCGGTAAAATCATTAGCCGGGTATTCTGTGCCCTGTGCCACTGTGCTTGAAAGGGGCTTTGCACACGACCGTAGGTGGATGGTGACAGACTCAAACTATGATTTGCTGACCCAACGCGAATACCCCCGGATGGCCCTAATCAAAACAGCTATAAGTCAACACAGTTTAACCTTAAGCTGTGCAGGGCATGGCACAGTGGCCCTGCCTCTGGAGCCCCCCAAAGGCCCACTGGTAACTGCCAGAGTATGGAACGACCGCGTGCCTGCGCAAACTGTAGGACCAGAGGCCGACCGCTGGCTTACTGAGGTGATTGGCACGCCCTGCCACCTGGTGTTTATGCCTGAAAATGGGCAGCGGGCCATTAGCCCAACCTATGCCCCAGAGGGCTTGCATACCAGCTTTGCCGATAGCCTGCCTTATTTAGTGATTGGCCAGGCGGCCCTGGAAGGGCTGAACCAGCGCCTGCCTCAACCTGTGTTGATAGACAGGCTGCGGCCCAATATTGTGTTTACAGGCGGCCCGGCACATGCTGAAGACCACTGGCAGGCATTTACTGTAAATGACGTTACATTTAGAGTGGGCAAGCCCTGCCAGCGCTGTATGCTGATTAATGTAAACCAGCAAAGTGGAGAAAAGAGCAATGAACCACTACGCACCATGAGCCAGTACCGCAATTTTGATGGGCGGGTTATGTTTGGCCAAACCCTGGTGGCCCTGCAAAGTGGCCTTGTGCATGTAGGTGATGTTGTACAACCCAGGTTGAAGAAATAAGCTGCCCTACAACGTTTTTTAAGCATTGGGGCTTACTTTTGCGCCAAAGCTTTGCCCATGTTTCTTTACCTGAAAGCCCTGCACATTATTTTTATTGTTACGTGGTTTGCCGCCCTGTTTTATATGCCCAGGCTGTTTGTTTACCATGTTGAAGCAACAGAAAAGCCAGAACCGGCAAGGGCAGTGCTGTTAGAGCAGTTAAAGATGATGGAGTCAAGGCTGTGGTTTGTTATTGGTTGGCCCTCTGCCATATTGACTTTAATTATGGGCACCGGACTGGTGTTTCACCCAATAGCTGGTGACTTAAGCTATGCCTCAAGCATGCCCTCCTGGCTATGGGTTAAAATTGGTTTTGTAGGGGCGCTGCTGGCCTACCACCACTGGCTGCACTTTATATACAAGGCCATGCGTAAAGATGTGTACCGATATACTTCAGTACAGTTGCGCATGATTAACGAGGTAAGCACGCTGTTGCTTATTATGATTGTGCTGTTGGTTGTGGTGCGGCGGGTAGAGCTACTGCCCATTTGGTTGGCATGGATTGTAGGCCTGGCCATTTTATTTATGGTTATTATTAAGCTGGTACGCAAAGCCGCACAAAAAAAGAAAGTATCTAAAACGAGCTAGTTGATTGATATGCTACAGCAAAGAATTTTATATGTATTGGTTTTGATGGCGTTTTGCCTTTGCCTTACAGGCTGCCTGCCCCAAACCAATGGCAACCGGCTGCCTATTTATGGCGAAAAACGCGTGGTAGAGCGTGAGGTAAACGGCCAGACGGTGCAAGACACTGTGTACCATACCATTGCCCATTTTGAGTTTGTTGACCAGGACAGCGCCAAGGTAACACCAGCAACTTTTGAAGGTAAGGTATATGTGGCAGACTTCTTTTTTACCTCATGCCCAACTATTTGCCCGGTAATGAAGCGTGAAATGTTGCGCGTATATGGTGCTTACGAGCAAAACGACGAAGTAATGATTTTATCGCATTCAATAGACCCTGACCATGATACTGTGGCGGTATTAAGAAATTATGCTGAACGGCTGGGTGCTAAAAGCAGCAAGTGGCGCTTCGTTACTGGCGATAAAGATGCTATTTATGAGCACGCCTTTAGCAGCTATAAGGTTGAAGCCAGTGAAAGCCCATTGGCACCAGGCGGCTTTTTACACAGCGGCGCATTTTTGTTAATTGATAAGGAAGCGCGTATTAGAGGGGTGTATGATGGCACCGAGCCAGATCAGGTAAATGATTTAATTGCTGACATTCCTAAACTTTTGAAAGAGTATGAGTAACAGCATAAGGCTTAGGCTTCAAAAGCTACTTTTAGTAGTTGGGGTATTTTTTGTTGCTGCTGTGTTGAATAGCTGTGCTGAGCATAAAAAACTGGATAGCGCAGCTACGGAAGGCATGGACCGCGAAACACTGAACACCTACAGGCAGTATATGGTGCACGGCGAAACTATTTACAAGCGTATTTGCCAGAATTGCCATATGCCCGATGGCAATGGTTTAGGCGGGGTAATACCTCCACTGCGGCAGTCAGACTATTTGGTAAATAACCTGAACAGCAGCATATGTGGTATAAAGTATGGTATGGAGGGCGAAATTGTAGTAAACGGCACCACCTATAACCAACCCATGATTATGCCAGAGCAGTTAACGCCAATTGAAATTGCTGAGGTGATGACTTATATAACCAACACCTGGGGCAACAGCCAGGGGTTGATTACTGTAGAAAAAGTAAACAGCGCTTTAAACGGATGTGAAAAGCCAGCACAATAGCTTTTACTATTGTGCTGGTAGTACATTAATTATTGTGCCGCATCAGGCTCGTCTTGATCAATTGCAGCTTTGGCATCGTCAAGCGCATCATCAACCCTGCGCGATATGTCTTTCATTTGGGTTTGCTTGTTTTCAAGAAAATCAACCAGCTTGTTTTCAACTTCTTCATTCAGCCCTTTGCCATAGTCGCGCATCCAGGTCATCATATCGGCATGTGCCTGCTCCAGCTCATCAGCCATTTTCTTGTATTCTTCGGCCTGCTCTACAGCATCATCTTTAAGCGCTGCCGCCTTAGCCTCCAAATCACGCTTGGCTTTCATGACATCGCCCATTTTGGGCATTACCTCGTCGTGCAAAGCCTCTACTTTTTTCTTAAGTTCTTCTACGCCACCATTAGCGGTTGCACCATCGTTACCACCGTCCTGGGGTTTGCTGTTGTTGTTACAGGCAACAAAAAGAAACAGGCCTAAAGTACAGGCCAGTAATATTTTGCTTTTCATTTTATTGTATGGTTTGTATACAGCAAAGTTACGCTAAAAGTACCTGAATACAGGCACTACTTATGCATACGGCTTATATGAAGGATACAAAGCCCGGCTTTAACCTTTTATAAGCCAATGCAGCCAACAGGGCTATGGCTACGCCACTAAGGGCTGCCCAGTAAATTAATGGGTAATCATTGGCGCGGGCCACAGCAATGGCAGCAAAGGCCCATACTACTACCAATATGTAGGCCAGGTTGGCCACCTTCAGGTAAACAACCATGGCAATGCCAAAGGCCACCGCCATGATTACCACCGTCCATATTTCAGGGGCCAGAAAGCCTCCGTCCCAACCAATATCAACTAAATAAGCCGCTATATTTAATGCTGTGGCCAGGGTAACCCAGCCAAAGTAAATGCTCATTGGTAAGCGCACCAGCCAGGCCTCAGCAGCAGGCACTTTAACCCGCCCAATTTGCAGGTGGTGGTTAATAAAAACCAATGACACCAGCATGGGTATAATAAAGCCTACCGTAAGCCATACCATACCAAAAGAGGCTGCAGGCAACCACAAGGCGTTGCTCCATGCATTTACAATAACCCATGGGTTGGCCTTCTGGTAGCGTGGGTTGTGCCAGTTGCGGGGCAACAGTTGTAAAATGGCATAAATTAACAAGCCCAGGTATATGGGCGTCCAGATTGAAAAGGCATAACCTGCAGGCACAATTAATGACTGGGCACTGTTGGTGCCGCTGGCCACACTCTGGCCACCAAAGCTGGTTGTGACTGAAACAACACAACTGGCCACCATCATAAATAAGCTCAAAGAAGTAAGCAGGGCAAGCAATTTGGGTTTCATAAGCAATAGCAATGAATAGTAAAGCAATGTTTGGCTGTTAATGCTTTAACTACGGCCCTGCCCATGAGTTTAGATTTGGCCCTAAAAACTTTTTACCTCTTTGCGTTTGCAGCCAGTATGCTGTTGTGCAAGGCAGCAAAGTCAGTATCATACAGTTGTTCAAGCACCTCAACGTAGGGCCTTTGCTGGTAATTACCCTGGTCAAACAGGGC
>CAZXTW010000130.1:8108-11176 GCA_964643525.1 uncultured Roseivirgaceae bacterium | reverse complement strand
TTAAGTCTTTTGTCAGTAGACTTTAAGTCTTTTGTCAGTAGACTTTAAGTCTTTTACTCTTTACTCAGTTAACTGCAAAGTAGTTTAAGGGGAGTAAGCGTTTACTAATAGTGAAAGACTAAGTTTTTAAAGTTGCAGAGCTACTTTTTTTTAGGAGACACCTGGCCTATGAGCTGTTCTGCTAGCAGCGGCACATATGCTACCTGACTAAAAAACCCTGTGACTTGCATTAGTCATTCCATGCTAAATTACATTCACCTACCCAATAAACCCTCAAACTAGTTGGCTTCAAGTGGCAATCAGAACCTGATACTATCATTACATAGCTGCCAACATCATTCAATGCAGAAGGCCTGGCATTACCTTGGCCCCAACAATGTATTTTCCAATGCATAGATTGTTCGTTATATATTCACACTTTTTTAGTAGTTTTAAGCATGAGTACTATTAAACAAAAAGCAGGCATAGTTTACAGGGCTTGCATCAAGGTAGTTATCAATACTTTTTTTGGGCTTTTGCCCTTAGCGATACTGTATTTCCACTTGGCCACTAAAAACGATGCCACTATTACGCTAACTCATTTTATACAAGATGCTTCAGTGCCAATATTTTGCTCTGGCATTATCATTGCCACACTGGCTGGCTACCCATTCAAAACCTTAAACCATACTACAAGTGTGGTGCTTACCTACTTTTTTGTACCTATCATCATACTGGCCTATGGCATTACGCTCTTCATATTCCAACTTATGGGAAAAGAAATAAGCGAGCTAATATTGCCAGTATTAGAGCTAAATTGGCTATCTTTGATTGTTTCATTGGGATTTAGCATAGTATTAGAGTCAATAAGTGGCACAAAAACTGTCACAATGAGTGCTTCAGAAAAAGACCTCGTTAGCAAGTTAATCTCAACAAGCCATTAAAAAAGGAAAAGCTTATGATCACTATTTTCATGTATACTTACGTAGTAGTACTCCTTTCATTATTTACCTATGCTATGGTACATGCAGTACGTGAATTTAAAGAGGGGGCAAAGCTCAATGAATCAATTGAATATTCACCTTTTGAAGAGTATGGTTTTAAGGTGCTTACACCGCAAATTGTAGAAGCTGTTCAAAAAAACGCCATTAAGGCTTCAATCAAAGCAAAAAAGCCCATCTCATTCCATTTTAATAACAAGTCCAAACATTTTGTAATCAGGTATCAACCCACTACAGATACCTTTGAAATCAATTCTATACAAAACGAAAAAGAAACCCAGGCCCCCTTAAATCAAGATACCCTGAAGGCCGCCTTAAAAGCAATGATTGTATCGAAAATACAAACAGCCCAATAAGCATTTCTTTGTACAAGCACTGCAACACACCCCCCTAATCACAATATCCTTTACAATAGTATAATGTAAAAGCATTATTCACATTACCTTTGCCCAATGGCTCAATTACTCGCTGACATTGATAAGGTAAAGTTACTGTCAAAAAACAATATTACGCTCAAGCTGCTTAGGGCCAATAATATGCCCTTAATCATAACTTTTTTATACCGCACCTTTAAAGCCTCTGAAGAAATTGCCATTAATGACCATGTGCTTGAACTGAAGCTTGCCCAGTACCTGGAAGATATACAGTATGCTGACCAGGCCGAGGGCACCGAGAAGATGCCCAACCAGGTGGCACAAAAAACTGCAGCAGCTTTATTTACTGAGCCACAAGATTATGAAGCTGTGGCACGCAAGTACCTGAACGACTGGGTAGAGGCACATTATTTACGCAAGGTAATTGATGACAATACCAAAGAACCCCTGGTGCTGCTGTCAAAGCATACTGAAAAGGCGTTTCAGGCGTTTGACCTGCTGAAAGAGCGCGAGTTTGTGGGCACAGAGTCAAAGTTTAAAGACATATTTACCAAGCTGCGCGACATTGTAGAAAATGCCAACCCCGATAAAGAGCGCCGCCTGGAAGAACTGAAAAAGCGCAAAAAACAGATCGAGGCTGAAATTAGAGGTATCAAGGCTGGGGGCAGCTTTCAAACCTATGAAGACTTTCAGGTAAAATCACGGTTTGAAGAGGTAAGCCGGCTGGCCAATGAGCTGGTGGGCGACTTTAAGGAGGTAGAAGATAACTTCAAAGAAATTACGCGCTACCTGTACGAGCGGCAACAACAGGGCGGCCTGAGCAAGGGCAGGCTCATTGCCGAAACGTTTGACGCCCTGTACGAACTCAAAAAGACTGACCAGGGCAAAAGCTTTTATGCCTTTTGGCAGTTTATGCTTAATGACACCAGCCAGGAAGAGCTGCAATACCTTACCCGTGAAGTATATAAAGTGTTAGAGCAATACAGCATTGAAGCCCCCTCGCGCTCATTGCGCAAGCTCAAAACACTGCTGCACCTGGCTGCGCGCAAGGTACTGGATAAAAACAGCCTGCTGGCCCAAAAGCTGGGCCGTGAAATTGTTGCCAAAGACCAGTTGGCCGCCCGCAGGTCAAAAGAGCTGATGGCCGGCATACGCCAACTGGCCCTGCAAAAAGTGGCCCAACCTAATAATGATACCATTTACCTCACCATAGAAGGCAGCCCGGCCGTATACCTGCCACTAGAGCGTAAGCTGGGCGAGCAAACCGCCATTAACACCTATACCGCAGAAGCTACTGCCGCCGTGTTAACCGCTGCCGACCTTGAAGGGCTGCAGCAACTGTATAACACTGATTTTATTGATAAGCAGGTGCTGCTGGCCAACATCAATGATTTGTTGCAGCAGCACAAACAGGTAAGCCTGCTACAGGTAGTGCAGGCCAAAGGCCTTACCAGAGGCCTGGCCGAAGTGCTGGGCTATATTGCCCTGGTAGGCACCTCTGCCAAATTCTTTATTAACGACCAAAGCACAGAACACATTTTGTTTGATGCCCCACAGGGCAAATACCTGCAAGTGCCCATGGTTATTTACAGCCGTTAACCAATGCCCTACAGCAACCCCAATATAGCACCCTGGGCCAAAACAGCCGTACGCCTGCTACAGGGCCCTGTTTTTGCTGACCAGCAAGAGACGTGGGACGAACTGAACCAGTACC
>CAZXTW010000130.1:1792-8091 GCA_964643525.1 uncultured Roseivirgaceae bacterium | reverse complement strand
ATCCAGTATTTTGAGCGCATAGCCCTTGAGCCCATCATTGACAAACGTGATGGCTACGCCTACCTGAAGCAAATACCGTTAGATGATGACGGGGCCACCATTGGGCTGGTGCAACGCCGCCCGCTTACCTACGACCTGTCGTTGGTATGTGTGCTGCTGCGCGAGTGGATGGACGAATTTGAAGCCAGCGATACCGAAACCGCCAACCTGTACATTACCGCCAGGCAGTTTCGCGAGCGCATAGAGCTCTTTTTTAAAGAAAAAGCCAACGAGTTAAAGTTTGTCAAAGAGTTGAACCGCCACCTGGACCAGTGCGAAAAGATGGGCTTTATTAAAATGATTAGCCGGGGCAAGAGCAACCCTGACGACAACCGCTATGAAGTGAAGCGCATTATCAAGGCGCGCATTACCAATGAAGAGCTTACACAGTTTAAAGCACAACTAACCAATGAATTTAAGCCTGTTTAGCAATAAGCCTGAAGCTACCGGCTACCGCCTGTATAGCTACCAGGTATGGAACTGGGGCACCTTTGATGATAAAATTTACTCGATAGCCCCCGAGGGTGAATCGACCCTGCTTACCGGTGCCAATGCCTCTGGCAAAACCACCCTCATTGACGGGCTGCTTACCCTGCTGGTGCCCGAAAAGCGCATGCGCTTTTACAACCAAACCGCCGGGGCCAAAGGCGAACGTACGGAAGACAGCTACCTGACCGGCGAGTATGGCGAAACAGAAAATGCAGACACCAACACGGCCGAAACTAAAAAGCTGCGGCCCAATAAAGCCCAGGCCCAGTCAGTGCTGTTGGCGGTGTTTCAAAATGAAGACCGGTTTGTTACCCTGGCCCAGGCCCGCTGGTTTGGGGGCAATGAGCTGCGGCGCAGTTTTGTACTGGCCCACCAGCACCTCACAATAGCCAACGATTTTATACCGTTTAGCAGTGACGGCAGCTGGAAAAAACGCCTCAAACAAAAGTATAACCCCAAAGGCAAAAAAGAAATTGTACACCTGAGCGACAGCCCTGGCGAGTATGCACAGCGCATGCGCCGGGTGTTTGGCATGCGCTCAGAAAAGGCACACACCCTGTTTAGCCAAACCATAGGCCTGAAGGTACTGGGCAACCTTGACCAGTTTGTGCGCCAGCAAATGCTTGAAGAGCGTAACGCCGAGTTTGAGTTTCAGCAGGTAAAAGAAAACTTCAAAACGCTTAACAACGCCTACACCACCATTGAAAAGGCCAACAAACAGATAGAACTGCTCACGCCCATTCAAGAGAAAGCTGAGGAGCTTACAAAACTAACCGCCAAACAAAACCAGTTAGAGGCACACAAAAACACCGCCCCCTTGTGGTTTGCCCAAAAGCAACAAACCATTGTTGAAGCCTATATGGCCAGCCGCCAGGCCGAGCAGGCGCAACTGCAAAGCCGCCTTGAGCACACGCAGGCAGAAACTGACCGCCTGCGCGACGAAGAGCGGGAGCTGGACCTGCAGATTAAAACCGACCAGGTGGGCCGGCAAATTGCAGACCTGGAAAAAGAGAACAAGAAGCTTGAGCGTGACAAAAACGACAAAACCCGTGAGCTAAAGCGCTACAATAAGCTGGTAGAGGCCCTGGGCATGCAACCTGATATTGAAACGGAGGCTGCCTTTACCGACCAGCGCACAGCTGCCCAGAAACGCAAAAAACAGGCTGCTGCCAATTATGACACATTAGACCAGCAACGTGTAGATGCCAGCGTGCAACTGCAGCAGCTGCAAGAGCAGTTTGAAACCGTGGCTGAAGAGCTGAAGGTGCTGCGGGCACAAAAGAACAATATTACCGGTGCCCCAGCACGCATACGCCAGGAGTTGCTGCAACACCTGGGTATTACCGAAAAAGAGCTGCCCTTTGTGGGTGAACTGGTTAAGGTAGGTGACGAGGCTCGTGACTGGGAGGCCGCCATTGAAAGCCTGCTGCATAATTTTGGGCTGCAATTGCTGGTGCCAGAGGCACATTACCCCCAGGTAAATGCCTATGTAAACGCCAATAACCTACAGGGCCGCATTACCTACCAGCCCTTTAACACTGGCAAGGTGCCGCCAGTAATGATGCAGAGCTATAACGACAATGAGCTGATACACAAACTAGAGCTAAAGCGCAGCCCTTACCATGCGTGGGTAGAAGCGCAAATAAGAGCACGCTACAACCATATTTGTACCGACAGCCTTGACACCTTTAAGGTGGCTAACCGGGCACTGACCCGCCAGGGCCTGGTAAAAGATGAGGCATGGCACCAAAAAGACGACCGCCCCGAGATGCGCAGCAGGCAAAACTACGTGCTGGGGTGGGACAATAAAGAAAAAATTGCCAGCCTGCGCCAAACCGCCAACGAGCTAAATACCCAGATAGAAGCCACCGAAAAGCGCATTAAGCAGCTTAAAAAGCAACAGGAGGCCTTAGATAGAGACCGCCAAAACCTGAACAGCCTGATTGATGACTTCAGAGAGTTTAGAAAAATAAACTGGCAGGCCCCGGCACAACAAATTGAAGTGAACCAGGTAAAGATTGCCCAACTGCAAAAAACCAATGACCGGGTAAAAACCCTGCAAGACCAACGTGAGCAGGTGTTGCGGCAGTTAAAGCAACACGAAGCTGCCCTGGACGACCTGAAGGGCAACCTGCGTGATGTGGCTGCCGATTTAAAGCGCAGGGCCGTAAGCCTGGGGCTGGCCCAACAAACCATTGAGCAGTTTAGCGGCCTGCCCATGGCCGATAAGCTACAGGCATTTGAGGCAGCCTATATGAAAGACACACTGCTTACTATTGACAATGTTGACAATAAGCGCGACAGCATTGTTTTGAGAATAAACCGGGAAGAAGATAAGCTGAAAGACAACCTGAGGAGTGTAAAAAGTGCTGCCGAGCACCATATGCGTGAGTTTACCCACCCGGCCCCCGAGGTACTTGAGCGCTTTCATGACTGGAGTGCCGACACCCACCGCCTGCGGCCCCATGCTGATGATATTGATGAGTATACTACCCTGCTCAATAAAATTGAGCAGGAAGAGCTGGCCGACTACAGGGCGCGCTTTAAGCAGTACCTGAATGAGGAGATGATTACCAAAATGGCCGACTTCCAGACCTGGCTGGAACGCCAGGAAGAAGATATTGAAGAAAATATTGAAACGCTGAATAAGTCACTGCGGGCCATTGATTTTAAAAAGAACCCGCGCACCTTCATTAAACTACAGGCCAGCAAAGAGTACTCGCCCAATATACGTGAGTTTAAGCTAAAGCTCAGGGGCTGGAAGCCCAACCAGGCTGAATATGCCAGCACCCAGGACGAGCAGGTACTTTATGAAATTCTTGAAGAAAGTTTTAACAGAATTAAGGAACTGCTTGATGAGCTGACTGAAAATGAAAACGTGCGCAAAGAGGTGCTTGATGTGCGCAACTGGTTAAAGTTTAAAGCCGTTGAATGCCACCATGAAGAGCCCGGCAAGGTAGCCCGCAGCTACACCGGCACGGCCAAACTTTCAGGGGGCGAGGGTGCACAGTTGACCTACACCATTCTGGGCTCGGCCATTGCTTACCAGTTTGGCATACACCGCGAGGGGCTTAACCCAGATTCATTCAGGTATATTTGTGTGGATGAGGCCTTTAGCAAGCAAGACGATGAGAAGGCACGCTTTTTAATGGAACTGTGCAAGCAACTGCACCTGCAACTCATGGTGGTTTCGCCAGCAAAACCAGAAGAGGTGGCCATTGTTGAACCCTACATTGCCAGGGTACATTTTGTGCAGCGAAAAGACAACCGCAACAGCGTGGTGTTTGATATGCCCATTAAACAATTGCAGCAGCAAAAGCAGCAATACCTTGAACCGGCCAGCTAACGCATGATTACCGCCCAGGAAATAAAGCAGAAAGCCCAGCGCCTTTATGCAGAGGTATTGCGCAGCGGCCTTACTGGCCAGCCGTACTTTCCTAAAACCATTAGAGGGAACAAAACACCCGCCAAAGATTTTACTGCCCTGCGGCAGCAGATGGCGGAACTCATGGCGGGGTCAAAAGCACGTACTGGCTTTGGGTATACCGTGCAGCTTGAAACCGTAAACACCCGTAAGCACGGCAGCCAGGACCTGCCTACCGCCATTATTTTTGAGCAACTGGCAGACTACCTGCGGTTTGTAAACAAAACAAAAGAATACCAGCAGTTCATTACCGCCTGCCGGCACAGTACCACACAGCTACCCCAACTGAGTAACTGGCTGGCCCAGCACCCGTTGCTGGTTGTTGAGCACCTGCCCGTTTGGGCTGATGTTGTACTGGTGTGCCAATGGTTTGTGCACCACCATACCCCTAACCGGTACTACATCCGCGAGCTGCCCATTGCAGTGCATACCAAATTTATTGAGCAGCACAGCAAGGTAATGCGCAAACTGCTTGACTACCTCATACCTGAAAAGATTAACCCCAATGCCACCAGGTTTGAAGCCCGGTACCAGTTAAAAGATGCTGAGCAAATGGTGCGCTTCAGGTACCTTGACGCCCAACTGCAACAGGGGCCCTACCAAGAGCTGTCAGTACCGGTAAGCCAGTTTTCTGCCCACCAGCTGCTCTGCACAAAGGTGGTAATTATTGAAAACCTGATGAACTACCTCACCTACCCCCCACAGAAAAACACCATAGCCATTTGGGGGCAGGGGTTTGCTTCAGGTGGGTTGGCCGGTGCCAGTTGGCTATCAGGCTGCCAACTTACCCTCTGGGCTGATATTGATGTGCAGGGGTTTGAAATGTTAAGCTTACTGAGGGAGGCATTTGGCCATGTGCAGCCTTTTTTAATGGATACGGCCACAATGGAACAGTTTGAAGCATTTGTAGTGCAGGGCACCCCTACTAAGGCCAGCAGCATACCAGCCCATTTGACTGACAGTGAGGCCCAGTTGTACCAACACCTCAGCACCAACAACCTGCGCCTTGAGCAAGAGCGCATACCCCACCAGTTTGTGTTGAACTGTTTAAAAAAATAGTACCCTTTATGCGGTAGCTTTGGCTACAAAGGGCTTGATGCTGCTAATTTCAGCCTCTTTATTTATCTGGGCTTCTTCAAGGTCATAATCAACCTGAAGGCCCAGCCAAAACTTAGCTGTGGTACCAAAGTACTTGCCCAAACGCAGGGCAGTATCAGCAGTAATGCTGCGGCGGCCCTTCACAATTTCAGAAACACGGGTTTGAGGGATGCCTGTAGCCTTGGCCAAACGGTACATTGTTAAATCCATTGGCTCAATAAACTCTTCTAACAGCACCTCGCCGGGGTGTATATTAGGCAGTCTGTTCATTGTGTTACTTGTTAATGGTAATCAATAATTTGCACATCATAGGCGTTATCAGCCTCCCAAATAAATATGATGCGCCATTGCCGGTTAACCCTAATGCTATAATAATCTTTCAGGTTACCAGCTAACTTTTCAAGGTAGTTTGAAGGGGGCACCCGCAAATCTGTCAGGGTTTGGGCGTTGTTCAACATCCTTAATTTACGCCTTGCCCTCACTTGCATGTCTTCAGGCAATGACCTTACTACCTTACCACTCCAAATCTTTTCTGTTTGCTTACTTCCAAAAGATATGATCATAGTAACGCATTGCAATACTAACGCAACAAGTTAGTATATAGTTCTGGCTAATCTGTTGTTGTGAAGATTATTTTTTTACCGGCACGCGTACCTCTACAGTAAATGTTTCGCCTACGGCAAAGCCACCTATTAAGGGGCCCATCAAGTCAAACTTTTTGCGGTTTACAGAAAAGCGTCCTTCAAACACGGCCTCGTTGGCAGCATTAGGCTTTGGGGTAAAAGTAAAAGGAATCACAATGCCTTTTTGTATGCCGTGTATTTCAAGTGTACCCAACAATTCAAAGCTGCTGCCCTTTTTTACTACCTGAGTAGAAGTAAACCTGATTTGAGTATACCTTGATACATCAAACCAGCTTTTGCCACGGGCGTGCCTGTCTTTTGTTTTATTACCGGTAGATATGGTAGAGGGGTCAATCGTGACATCAAAATTGGCGGTACTCACATCGTTAGGGTCAAACACAATGGTGCCCCTTAGCCCACCAAAATACCCTGCCGCGCCAGAGCCATCAAAATTAATATCATAATCTTCACTAATAGTCCAGCTTTGTGCTGCACCAACCGTGGCCAGCAAAAGCATGGCCCACAAAATGCTTACGGTTTTAATACTTTGCATAGTGTAGGGTGGTTTTAAATATTACAGTTAATCACTACAAATCAAGAAACATACCAACAGCAGCAAGCACACT
>CAZXTW010000130.1:0-1692 GCA_964643525.1 uncultured Roseivirgaceae bacterium | reverse complement strand
GGGCGTCTGCCCAGAATAGAGCCCTGCAAAAAAGTATTGCGCTTTTTAAGCTGGGCATCAAATATAGCCCAGAACATAAGGGTAGAGGCTGTACCTACCACACTGCCCACATATACATCTACAAAAAAGTGCTGCATAATATACACCCTGCTAAAGGCCACCAAAAGTGCTGCTGTAAAAAACACAGTGGCCAGCCAGGGGCGTTGCTGGGCAAACAGCAGGGTAAGCAAAAACGCCAGGCTAAAGGCCGATGAGGTATGGCCCGACGGAAACGTGTTGTACCCATGCACTTTAACCCCTTCAATAAAATACAGGGGCTGGTCAAGGTCAAAATGCTCTGGTATATACATACGGGGCCTGAGCGAGCCCTTCCAGATAACCTGCTTAAACAAAAAGGTTTGCAATAACTGAAACAGGCCCACTGCCAGCGTTAAAAACGCTGCATAATAGCGGTAAAACAAAAAGGCCACAAACAGAATAACAAACCAGGCACCATCACCCATATGGGTCCAGTATTTAAAAAAAACATCTGGTGTGGGGTGGTGCTGGGTGTTAATAAACAACTCTAAGGCACCCTTGGGTATAAACGCCACAAAAAACGCCCCGCACACCAAAAACGAGGCCAGTAGCAGAATAAATGGCTGCTGATATATTTTCATAATCTACAATACACGCTATAGCCTGTGGCTAAGCATTAAACTTAAATGTGCGCTGCTTGTACAACCTGTCAAGCCACGGGTATGAAAATACAGAAAACAAAATCAAAATACCGCCTAAATAAAAAGAAGTATTCATTGCCTCGCGCTCACCAAAAATCATGAGGGCCAGAATAATGCCATAAACGGGCTCAAGGTTAACTGTAAGGTTAACGGCAAAGGCACTGAGGCGCTTCATCAACACCACTGACTCTGCATAAGAATACACTGTGCAAACCACCCCCAGAACAACCAGCCACAGCCAGTCCATAGTGCTTGGGGCCAAATCAATATGGCCATTACCAAACCAGTAGGCATACAGCGGCAAAATAAGGGCGGTAAACAAACAGGCCCCTACCATTTCATAAAAAGTAATCATATAGCCGTTATACTGCTTAACCAGCTTTGAATTAATTACGGTAAAGCCTGAGGCCAACATGGCAGAGGCTACCGCCAGCACTAGCCCAAGGGCATAGCCTACTTCTGCCTGGTGCACAATAACCAGCCCTACAATAACCAGCATGCCCAAAAACACCTCAACAGGCCTAATGCGCTGGCGGTACACCAGGGGCTCCAACAGGCTGGTCCACAAGGCTGCGGTAGCAATACCCACCAGACAAACCGATACATTGGCTACCCTGGCAGAAACAAAAAACAACAGCCAGTGCAATGAAATCAATATACCCGTAAGCAGCATCTTTATAATGGCTTTGCGCCCAATGGCAAACCGCTGTTTGCCATACCACAGGCCCAGACCCACAGCCACACTGGCTATTAGTGTACGGAACAGCACCACCTCAACTGGTGGCATGGTAATAAGTACGCCCAAAATGGCTGTAAAACCCCAGATAAGCACCACCAGGTGCAAGCGGGCATAATCTTGAACGCTGGCTTGCCTGCCAGCCTTTTTGGTTATTGTCATCGCGGCACGGTGTGGTACATCACCACAGTAATAATGCTAAACAAAATATTGGGTATCCATACGGCCAGCATCGTG